>CAYNDM010000388.1:0-2565 GCA_964395265.1 uncultured Bacteriovoracaceae bacterium | reverse complement strand
CATGGAGCGTGAGCGGAAGGATCAGGATTTCCAAGTCTGGAGCCTCGGGAGCGCAATCCGAGGGTTGGGAGCGGGTGAAGGCGAAGCGGGCCGGCAACGGGGTTTTGTTCATAGCCTCATCTTCGTTTTCGCCCCCAGGGCTGTCAACGGAAGAGCGTTTTTCGGGAGTTTGGGTTAAACATCATCTTATGATGCAAGTAATGAGCACGACCCGGATCTTCGTGGGCAAGGATCGGCATAAATTCTCGTCGGCGCATATGACGGTCTTTCCTGATGGAACTAAGGAGCGTCTGCACGGCCATAATTACCAGGTGCGGGTCGGGGTGGATCTTCGTGATACCCGTTTCGAGAATTTCATCGATTTTCGCGCATTCAAGGTCGTGATGGAGGAAATCTGCGCGAGCTGGGATGAGCGCCTGCTCCTGGCGGAGTCATGCCCGTTCTTCACCTTGAGCAAGCGCACGGAAAAGGAAGTGGAGTTTGTGCTTTGCGGCAGCCGCTACGTGATTCCTGCTGAAGACATCGTTTTCCTGCCAGTGGAGAATATCAGCGTCGAAACCTTGGCTAGTCAGTTCGCCGACCTGCTGGTGCAGCGGATCAAGCAGGTGCCGAACGCGAAGCTGATTGAGGGAATCCTGGTCTCGATCAGCGAAGCCAGCGGTCAGGGTTGCGAGCACTATCGAAAGCTCGCGGGATAGGATAGCCTGTTGCTCATGAACCATCTGAAACTGGAGCAGCTCCCCAAAAAAGTCCAAGAGGCCTTTCACGCTGCGCTGCGAGCGCAAAAGCGAGCCTACGCCCCGTTCTCCAATTACCGCGTCGGAGCGGCTCTTGGGATCCGAGGAGCTGACGAGGTGATTCCCGGCTGCAATGTCGAGAACGCGAGCTTCGGGGCGACAGTTTGCGCCGAGCGCACGGCGCTGCTGTCGGCGATCGCGCGGAACGGCGTCGTGGATTTCGATTTTCTGGTGGTCATCACGCAAGACGATCCGCCCGCCGTGCCTTGCGCTCTTTGCCTGCAGTCCCTTGCGGAGTTCTGCGATCCGGATCTGCCGATCTATCTCGCGAATCCCCAGGAGAAGATCGAAAAGCTCAGCCTGAGGGACTTGCTCCCTCGTCCATTTTCATCCCGGACGTTGGGTAGCTCGACTCTTTCGAAGAAGGCTTGAGTCCGAATAAACCTGGATTTCGAAGAAGGCTCGAGCGGCGGGAAGCGCAAGCTCTTCCTGCCTTTTTCCAATCAAGGCTTACCGACCGAGGATCTTGGCCGCTTCTTTGGCGAAATAAGTGAAGATCATGTCGGCTCCCGCTCTTCGAATCGACAGGAGGATCTCCATCATGCCAGCCTCGAGGGAAATCAGTCCTTTTTGCGCTGCGAACGCGACCATCGCGTACTCTCCGCTGACGTTGTACGCCGCCACGGGAAGCTGAGTGCAATCGCGAACGCGCGAAATGACGTCGAGATAAGACAAAGCGGGCTTGACCATGACGATGTCAGCGCCCTCGGCCTCATCTAGTTTCACCTCCCGAACGGCCTCTCGCGCGTTGGCGGGATCCATCTGATAAGTTTTCTTGTCGCCGAATTTAGGGGCCGAATCGAGAGCGTCCCGGAACGGGCCATAGAAGCTCGAGGCGTACTTCGCCGCGTAGGAGAGAATGCCCACTTCGGTGACACCTTCTTCATCCAGCGCCTTTCGGATGAACCCGACCCGTCCATCCATCATGTCCGAAGGGGCGACGAAGTCGGCTCCGGCGCGCGCTTGCGCGACGGCCATCCGGGCGAGGATCTCCAGGGTTGGATCGTTGAGGATTGTTCCATCTTGGACGAGCCCGTCGTGCCCATCGCTCGAGTAGGGATCCATCGCCACGTCGGTCATCAGAAGCATTTCCGGGCAAGCGCTTTTGATCTCGCGGATGCAGCGCTGAAGCAGCCCATCCGGGTTCGCGGATTCGCTGGCCTTAGGATTCTTTTTCGCGTCAGGGATGACGGGGAAAAGCGCGAGCGCCGGGATGCCCAGGCGGCTGGCTTCCTTGGCCTCCTCGACCGCTAGGTACACCGAGAGACGATAGACATCGGGAAGGCTGGTGATCGCGGATTTCTGCGCCGCTCCCTCGGTGACGAAGATCGGGAGCACGAGTTGCGAAGGCGAGATCGCCGTCTCGCGGACGAGCTTGCGGATGCTTTCGCTCTTTCGGTTTCTTCGGGGGCGGACCGGAATCGATGGGCTCATGATCTCTCCTCTTCTTCATCTATATCATGGAGAGGGGGAAGCGGGCATGAATGAAAATCTCTTGCCGTCCGGCGCCGGCACATTGACCTTTCGTTTTTGCTTTCAATAAGATCGCTGGACTTTTCAATGGCAAGATACAAGGAGGGATGAGTGGGAAGATTCAGCAATCTGGGAGCCGTGGCGTGCGTGGCGTTGGCATTGAGCGCCTGCGGGGGCGCGGGAGGCGGCGGGACCTCGCTGCGGGATCCGAGCCAGTTTCCAGCCGTGGAACGGAACTACTCCACGGATGTTCTGATCTACGTGGGCACGGCGGCCGCGATCGGCGGCCCTGAAT
>CAYNDM010000387.1:571-2566 GCA_964395265.1 uncultured Bacteriovoracaceae bacterium | reverse complement strand
CGAGAGTGTGAAGCTCGTCGATGAAGAGGATCACTTGGCCCTCTGCCGAGGTCACTTCCTTCAAGACGGCCTTCAATCTTTCCTCGAATTCTCCCCTGAACTTGGCGCCAGCGATCAGGGCCCCCAGGTCCAGCACCAGCAGCCTCTTGTCCTTCAAGCTCTCGGGCACATCGCCATGCGCGATCCGGAGCGCCAATCCTTCCGCGATCGCGGTTTTGCCAACCCCAGGCTCTCCGATCAGGACGGGATTGTTCTTCGTCCTGCGGGAAAGCACCTGGATCACGCGACGGATCTCCTCATCCCGACCGATCACTGGATCGAGCTTCTGCTTGCGGGCTGCATCGGTCAGGTCGCGGCAGTACTTTTCGAGGGCGCGATATTTACCTTCAGGTTCGGCATCCCGGCTGCGCGCGCCTCCTCGAACTTGCTGGAGCGCCTCTTCGATTTTCTGACGATTGCCACCGACCTCCTTGATCACTCGAGCGGCTTCGGACCCTTTGAGCTGGGATGCGAAGAGGGCCAGGATGAAGTGCTCTCCCGAGACAAACTCGTCATGCAGCCTCTTGGCCTCGTCCTCAGCCACGACCAGCATCCGATTGAAAGCTCCGGAGGCGTAGATCTGACCCGATCCTCCCGAGACCTTCGGAAGCTTCGAGATCGACTGATCGAGCATGGACCTGAATCTCGCGACGTCCACGCCAGCGAGCTGAAGCACGTTCGGCACAACGGCGGAGCCTTCGTCCTCTCCATTCGAAACGAGGGCATAGAGCAAGTGCTCTGGAGCCAGCTCCTGATTCTCCCTGCGAATCGCCTCCGATTGCGCCTGTTGCAATGCCTCTTGGGCACTATTCGTGAATTTCGCCGCCATGCTTCCTCCCATGCTCGGTTGAAGGCCGAAATATCTTCCTGACCTAAGATGGGAGCAAACGGCGGGCCGTCAAGCAGGCGAATTGAATCTCTAGGATTTCTTCTTTAAATCCAAGACGATCACGACGAACGCATCCCGCCCCTGAGGGTCAGGGCGTCGAACTCGCAGGAGATGGCTCTTATTGGCGTGGATTGCGCCATAGAACTGGTCCACGTTGCTGACCGGCTTTTTATCCACCTCCACGATCACGTCTCCTCGCAAGAGTCCCGCCTGATCGGCAGGCCCGCCATACGCGACGTCGGCGACAACCACGCCTTTGGACCCTTGGCGCATGCCCAGCTCGCGCGCGATCTCCGGAGTCAATTCCTCGACCTCCATTCCGATGGAAGGCCGGCTTTTGGAGGGCTTTTTCTTTTTCTCCTTGGACTCACGGGTCGCCAATCGTTGCTCGCTGGGTCTTTGGCCGATTTTAACTTGAAGGGTCAACTCCTTCCCTCCCCGAGAGACCTTCACCGGCACCTTCTCATTCACGGGGACGGACGTCACCGATTGAATGAGATCCTTGGAGCTATGAATCGGGCGCCCGTTGAAATTGAGAACAACATCGTACGGCTTGATCCCCGCCTGATCGGCTGGCTCGCCCGGATAAACATGCGTGACAAAGGGCGCCTGCAGGTCTTTGCTCACGCCGAGCTTCTGGGCGACATCAGGAGTCAGCTCATTGACCAGGACCCCGATATAGCCGCGAGAGACGCTTCCTTTGCTCTTGAGCTGGGGAAGGACCGCTTTGACGAGATTGATCGGGATGGCGAAGCCGATTCCCTGCGCTCGCGCATCAATCGCATTATTGATCCCGATCACTTCTCCTTTCAGATTGACCAGAGGCCCACCCGAATTGCCGGGATTGATCGGCGCGTCGGTCTGAAGGTACTTGGCCAATACGAAATCAGGAGCATCGCGCTCCTTGGCGGAGATGATCCCATGAGTGACCGAATGCCCTTGGCCAAACGGATTTCCGACGGCGATCACGTACTCGCCCACTTCGAGCGCGTTCGAATCGCCGAGGACCACCGGTATCATCTGCCTCTTGCTCTTGACCTTGATCAGAGCCAGATCCAGTTCCGGAT
>CAYNDM010000387.1:0-542 GCA_964395265.1 uncultured Bacteriovoracaceae bacterium | reverse complement strand
CCTACGACCTCGCCGTCGGTAGGTTTTTCGTCAGCCGCTTCCGTGAAGTGAATTTTGATCTCGTCCGCACCGGCGACGACATGATTATTGGTCAGGATGAGTCCGCTGGCATCGATGATGAACCCGGTCCCGAGCGAGGACGCCCTGGGAGGGCCGGGTAAGGGAGGAGTCGGGTCCCCATTCTCACCGCGCCCCCGGTCCCTGAAAAAATCCTCGAAAAAGCGTCGAAATAGATCGTCCGGAGTACCGCGGCCATAGGGATCCTGGATCGTCGAGAGCGTGGAGATATTGACCACCGAAGGAACGATCTTTTTCGAGAGATTAACGAAAATGTTCGGATCGTTCGCGATCGTTACTGGGTCTGCGCTCCATGCGGTTCCGAACAAGAGGCACGATATGAAGAGCGATGGGATCCCCGCCCTCCAGATCCAGCTTTTCGGCATCCACTTACTTCTTTTCATGACTAATCCTCTTCTGGACTTCGACGAAACGCATGCGCGTCTCGAAAAGAAGCTGCTCGATCAGCTTGTCTTCTTCGGGCG
>CAYNDM010000386.1:2177-2569 GCA_964395265.1 uncultured Bacteriovoracaceae bacterium | reverse complement strand
TACGAGAACCCGGACGAGGATCTTGAGGGCGGCGTATTGTTTTCTCGCAGATTGCGGACGGGACTTCCTGCGGGCGCGACGCCTGACGCGGGAGTGAGCTTTTTCACTTTCGATCCGGCTGGAGCCGGGCCCCAGCAAACGGGAGGCTTGGTTTACAACACCTGGTCTCTCTACGCTCGCAAGAGACTTGGCACTTTTTCTCTAGCGGCCGAGGTTCCCCTGACTTCGGGCAGCGTCGCCGGCGCGAATTACGACACTTGGGCGTTGGCCAGCGAGATTCAATGGGATCCTTCCGAGACCTTCAAGCTGGGCGTGAAAGCGGGCCATGCCCCGGGCCAGCCTAGTCTCGCGGCTGGGGCGAAGGTCTCGGACTTCGACGCTTTCTTCTTTCA
>CAYNDM010000386.1:0-2167 GCA_964395265.1 uncultured Bacteriovoracaceae bacterium | reverse complement strand
CCTAACTATTGCGTTGGCTTGATCATGTTCAATTATCAGCTTCGGAACTTTGCCGGGCCCAATACTCAGAACAATACCAACCCGGGAGTCTCGCAATCCGCACTGCTTTCTCCTTTCGACAATCCCATCACGAACGCGAACTATCTGGCTTTGTCAGGCGCGTATCGGGTGAGCAAATGGCAATTTGGCGCTTCGGTCATCGTGGCGGACGCGGTCGAGACCGCTTCAGCCGAGGGCCAATTCTATAATATCTCTGACCGCCAGTTCGTGAACTACAACGCGGGCACGGCGCAGAAGAGTTTCATGGGGTGGGAAATGGACTATGACGTCACCTACCGCTGGGACGAGACGTTTCAGTTCGGTGTGACGGCCGGGTGGTACTTTCCGGGCGCCTTCTTCGCGTTTTCCAATACGGATACTCCGAATCCAACCGAATCCGTGTTCGCGGCCGTGGCCCGAGTGGGCGTGAGCTTCTGACCGAGGGTGGCCCGAGCTACTGCACCACGAACTGGGTGAAGTAGAGTTGGTTGACCAGCGAGTCTCGGCTTTCTTTGGGCTGGTCGCTCTTGGATCGGGCCAGTTGATTCACGATTTCCATGATTTCGTTCTTTAAGATGTACCGTCCCTGGATCGTCGCTAACTCGTGGTAGCGCTTATGTCCCACGTTCTGGAGAATCCGGTCCATGATCAGAGGGCGCAGAGCCTCGATTTTTTCTTTTTGGGAGACGTCTCGCAGCTCGAGAGAGAAGGCGAAAGTCAGGTAACGCAGCTTCGCGCCTACCGGTTCGGGATCACCAGGCCCCGGGGCGTGGGATGCGAGGTTAGCGGTGACGGACTCGAAATCGATGATCCCTGGAACTGGCTCCGGAGTGGGCGCCGAGACCAGCTTGGCAAGACGAGCGCGCTCGGATTTCTCGGTGATGACCGGACGTTTAAAAATCAACCGGGTATAGACGAAGAGTCCCAGGACCCCGAGAACCAAGACGGTGTTCACGAGGGGCAGGATCAGGGCGCTCATCCCGCCTTTCTTTGGGGTGGTGGCTTGGGAGGCCTCTTCGGCCTGTCCTTCCTTGGATGCCATGCAATCAGTCTAAACTAGAATGATGAATCAGGGGAAGCACTTACCCCAGAGATGCGGACGAGTTAGGCTATTCGTAGGAGAGCAACTTATGGTTCAGTACGCGCTTCGATTCACTTTCGTGGCGGCCTTGATCGGGATGAGTCAGAATCTTGTCGGCCCAAAGACGTCTTGGTCGGCTGAGCTGTCGTCCGAGGTCAGCGCCTGGATTGACCGGAAATATTCCCAGTCCGAGAAAAAGCGGGCTGCGCTCAAACAGCTGGCCGTGGATACGCAAGTGCTTCTGTGTTCGGGCGAGGACAAGAGTGGGGCCACTGCGGCGGCACGCCAGGTCCTCGATTCGATCGAGTGCCTTCATCTGGTCATGCCGGACCGTTCCGAAGTGATGGAGGTGACTTCGGAGCTGAACCGACTGCTGATGAAGGATCCGCAGAGCGTGAAAAACCCGGGATCCAAGAATGGAAGCAGTATCGCTCTCGGCTTGGCTGACTCAGGAGACGCGAAGAGCCGGCCCAAGGCAGCCGGTCCCGAGTCGAAGTGCCGTTTCGACCTGAAGAAGATGAAAAACTGAAAATCCGGGTCGTGGAGTTTCCCTAACTCGCTCAGAGTCTGACCGGCTCGTACGAGAGACCGAGGTCGTCGGCGACCTGTTTGTACGTGCACCTGCCGTTCTGGATGTTCACGCCTTTGAGCAGCGCTGGATCCTTGGCGACGGCTTCCTTCCAGCCCATATTTGCGATCATCACGGCGTACTTCAAAGTCACGTTCGTGAGCGCGTAGGTCGAGGTGCGCGGCACCGCCCCGGGCATGTTCGGAACGGCATAGTGGATCACCCCATCCACGGTGTAGGTGGGATGCTCATGGCTGGTGGGGCGGCAAGTTTCCACGGATCCTCCCTGGTCCACGGCGACATCGACGATCACGCCGCCAGGCTGCATGCGAGAAACCATGTCTCTCGTGACGAGTTTGGGAGCTTTCGCGCCAGGGACGAGAACCGCCCCGATGACCAGGTCGGCTTTCGTGACGGCTTTCTCGACTTGTTCGCTGTTGGAGTAAAGAGTGGTCACCTCGTTGCCGAAGACGTCCGAC
>CAYNDM010000385.1:1163-2572 GCA_964395265.1 uncultured Bacteriovoracaceae bacterium | reverse complement strand
GGCCAGGTCGGTCGCGTCGATCGTCAGGCCGATCACGCGCCGCTGATCCACTTCATAGATCTCCTTGGGAAGCTCGAATCCCTTGATCAGTGGGATATTCGCCACTCTCCATCCCTGGTGAGAAAGGTACATGGAAAGAGGCGTTTTGGAGGTTCTCGAAATCCCCAGGATGATCAGGTCGGCTTTGTCGAGGCCCGTGACATCCCGGCCGTCGTCATGGGCGATCGTGTACTCCATCGCGTCGATGCGGTGGAAGTACTTCTCGTTCACGTCATGGAGCAAGCCGGCGATGGCTTTCGGCTCGTACCCGAAATGGCTGGCTAGCCCCAGCAGCAGGGGGCCCAGAAGGTCCACGCAGGGAATCCCTTTGTCTCGAGCCTTGGAGGAAAGGTAGGCGCGAAGCTGGGGAGAAACGATGGTGTAGATGAGCAGGTCGTTGTTCACGGCCGCGTCTTCGCAGATGGCCTCGATTTGGGCCTCGTTGCGAACATTCTTGTAACGGGTGAAATAGACGTCTTGTTCCGCGAACTGCACCATGGCGGCTTGAGTCATTTGAGCCGCGGTCTCTCCAGTTCCGTCGGAAAGAATGATGATTCTGCGGGTTTCCCGTTTCTCGCTTTTATCGATGGACTCCACCTCGGTCCTCTTTTTCGCCAGAGAGGGCGCCTGGCGGGGCGCCCCTGGGTGCTCGGATCTTCCGGGTCAAAGTACTGTATTCCAAGGGCGTTTGCCACCCAAAACCCCAACCACTCCGGAGATCACCAGCCGGGCCATGGCAGCCCTGGCTTGCGTCGTCGCGCTTCCTAAATGTGGAAGCAGGACCACATTGGGGAGGTTGCGGAGCGCGGGTGGGATCGCGGGTTCCTTCTCGAAGACGTCGAGCCCGGCGGCGAAGATGCGCCGGCTTCTGAGGGCGTCGATGAGGGCCGTCTCGTCGATGATCGGGCCTCGGGCGGTATTGATCACGATGCTGTCACGGGGAAGGCTCCGCAGCCGCTCGCGATTCAGCCAATGATACGTATCAGAGCGAAGGGGCGCATGGATCGAGAGAACTTGAGCCCTCTTGAGCTTCGAGTCGATGCTCGCGCGGGTGTCAATGCGGGTGATCCAGAGGATCTTGAGGCCGACGGCGCGATAGAGCCGCGCGGTTTCTTTCCCGATTCGGCCTTTTCCAACGATCACGGCGGTTCGCCCCTTCAGCTCGAGCCCAAGCAAGAAGTCCGGAGCCCATCCTTTGAATTTTCCGGTACGGCAGAGACGGTCTCCCTCGGGAAACCTGCGGGCCGCAGCCAGAAGCAGGCCGAGCGAGAGCTCGGCGGTGGAGCGGGTCAGGACATCAGGCGTATTGACGACCCGAATCCCGCGGCGCGCGCATTCTTTCAGCTCGATGTTGTCGACCCCCCCGGCGA
>CAYNDM010000385.1:0-1153 GCA_964395265.1 uncultured Bacteriovoracaceae bacterium | reverse complement strand
AGCTTCAGGAGCTCGGCGCGGTTTTTGGCTACTGCGACCCTTGCATGAGGCCGGAGCTCGGTTCGCACGATGGCGGGATCGATCGGATAGCTCATGACGACCAGGGGGGCTGATGACCGGGAGACCCTCATGCGGATGCCCCGTAAAGGTTTCGAATTGTGGAGAGCAGGGCCGCTCGATCGCGTTCGAGCTGAAACCAACGTGCCTGGTGCTGCCCTCTGAACAAAGTGCGCTGGCGCTTCACCAATTGTCGAGTGGCCAGCTCGATCTCCGAGCGGAGTCCTTCGATGCCTTCCTGAACCTTCCGGCCATGAGGCGGTTTTTTCTCGAGGTACGCGACCACTTGGGCGTAACCAACGGCCGAAAGCGGGCGTGCTCCCGGGACGCGGCTTTGAAGCTGCCGCACCTCATCGATGAGCCCGGACTCGAGCATGGCTCCCGTTCGCTCGCGAATGCGGGAGTGGAGCTCGGAGTTTTCGCGATCGATCACCCAGAGCGCGAAACGGGGATCTGGCTGATCGCTTTGCTTCGACTGGATCTCCGTGGGAGTCCGCCCGCTCAGACGAAGGATCTCGATGGATCGGACCAAACGATAGCGATCATTCCTGCCGATTCGGAGCGCGGTTCGTGGATCCTTCGATCGGAGTTCGTCATAGAGCTCTTCGTTCGGCAAAGCCGCGAGCGCATCCCGCAGCTCGGGAGAGGTGGCAGGCGCTTCCCAGATTCCATAAAGGAGCGATTTCAGGTAAAAGCCGGTGCCCCCCACGATGAGGGCCCTTTTTCCTCTCGAATGGATGTTGGCGATGGCCCGCTCCGCGTCCTCGCGAAACCGGGCCGCCGAATAGGGTTGATCAGGCTCTTGGATGTCGATCAGGTGGTGGGGGACTCCTTTTCGCTCGGATAAATCGGGTTTGGCGGTGCCGATGTCCATTCCCCGGTAGACGAGCATGCTGTCGGCATTGACGATCTCCAGGGTTCCCAGCTCGCGCGCGATCTCGATCGCGATGGAGGTTTTTCCGCTGGCGGTCGTTCCTGCCAGAATGCCGATGCGGGGAGAGGGGCTTGGGCTCATATCCGGCTCATACGCGGCGCTGAAACCACTCCTCGAAGCGGGCGCGCGGAACTCTCGCGACGGTGGGTCTGCCGTGCGGGC
>CAYNDM010000384.1:1340-2576 GCA_964395265.1 uncultured Bacteriovoracaceae bacterium | reverse complement strand
TTGGCAACACAATTCTAACGCGATCCCTCATGCCCCTCGTTTTGATGAAGACCCCTTCTCGATCAGCGGGACCAGCGAAGTTATAGCCCCCGGCGGCGGAGTTTTGTTGCAATGAACTCCGGACCATTGTCAGAGCGGATGTACTCGGGAATCCCTCGCGACAAAAAGAGTTCGGACAATGCCTCGATGACATCCTCTGAAGTCATCTTCCTCTTCACCACCCGTACTCTTTTTTCCAGCGATGGTAGGTAACTTCGCTGCTGCCGAGCTTTCGGCAGCATTTCTCCAACGCAACACCCTTGCCGAGATCGATCTCAACTGTTCTTAGGATCCGGATGATCTCCTCTGGACTATGACGCTTCCTTGCCATCTGCTTCTCCCTCTGTCCAAATCCTTACATTGGATCTGGACCGGTTTAAAGGGAGCAGGTCACCCAAGCTTAACTTTAAAGCGGCTTTCGTAAAATCGGTTCGAAAAGCACCTGACAACCGGCGCGAAACCCGGAGGCCACGAGCAGCTTGCGGGACATTCCAGGCCAGAACATACTTAATTGATGGTCCTGCTCCTTCTGATGAGCCTATTATTACTCACGACTCCCCAAGCCTCCGCGAGCATGGACGATCTCCTCGAGCTGATCTCGGTTCTTCAGGAGTTCGATCGCTCCGTCAATCAAATGCCGACGCATAGGTGTCCGACCGATGACATGCTCGCCGAGCGCTCCAAACAGGCTCGTCAGTCCGGTGTGACCTCACCGCCAGAGGCTCTACGAGTCTCTTGCTCATCGACGGCATCGGAGCAAGGGAGTCCTCTCACCCTCACGGGGACCCTTCGGATGAGCGACCCCAATCTTTCGGTTACAACAGCTCGCGGGTTCATCGAGCTTGGTCCAGGTCAGAAACATGAAGTATCCGGAGCCTGGGTTTGGGTTCCACCCCATTTCGGGCGGCTGGAGATTCGATTATTGAATGACTCTGACGGAAGGATGTTGCGTATACGCGAATGCGGGACATTGGCTTCATGTCAGAAGGGTTGGCTCTCCTATCGGGAGGGCAAACCCAAGGGTCGCAAGCGCGAGGAGGCCCATCGCGAGCTGAGTTGCTCGGTCGAACCCATCTCAGCCACGGAAGTCCTTCCATCTGAGTTTGCGAATGCGACGAACCTAAGGAACGAGAATCGAGAGCTGGTGCGCAAATGCCTACAGGCCTCAAAACCCGGAAAGACCACCAAGAGGAAAGG
>CAYNDM010000384.1:568-1330 GCA_964395265.1 uncultured Bacteriovoracaceae bacterium | reverse complement strand
GTACAGGCGCGCGCGAAGGCCGGCGTGTCCATGTAGTCGGCGTAGCCGCGGAAGGAGGTATTGCGCCATACCGTATGCGGCGAATCCGGACGCGCCTTGCGCCGTCCGCCCAGCTCCGGAAAGGCGACATAGGCGATGTCGAGCTCACCGCCCGAGAAGATGCCGTCGAAATCCGCTTGGCGAGGCAGGTTCGCTTTGATGGGGCCGCCTCTATTTCCGGGGATCGCAAAGAGGCCGTCCTGCAGTCCATGCGGCAATGCTCACAAAAGATCCGAGAATTCTGGCAACGTTACGGGATCGACTTCCAGGTTTCATTTGAACTGGCGAGTCCCAAGAGAGAAAACGCGAGATTCTGGAAAAAATCAGAGCGGAGAGTGGGCCTAGAACCCGAGGAATCCAAAAATGGAAGCGACGCACGCTATTTTTCCTATTTCGGTGATCGCAGCACGAAGTGCTTGCGATCCTTCGATACAGCAGGGCAAGTGGACGGGGGGCCTTGCGAACAGCTTCGGCAAGCCGAATTCTGCAGAATGCTCCTTCATGAAACTGCCCACGACGCCGGGGGTCTAGAGGATGAATACGGAGATCGAAACTACTTCCATCCAGACCAGAACGCAGCCAGCGTCATGGAGTCGGCAATTCCCGAATGGGAAACCATCGAGTTCTATCATCGTCACATTCGAAAGACCCTTCGCCAACTCTGCGATGTGAGCGGAAAGTGAACTGGAGTCGACGAATCGAAGATCCACCCATCATCAGGAC
>CAYNDM010000384.1:0-558 GCA_964395265.1 uncultured Bacteriovoracaceae bacterium | reverse complement strand
CTCATCCTTTATCCTAAGCCCTGATGACTCTGAACCCAGGCTACTTGCTCGCCGAAGTCCCGCCGGTAAACTTTGAATCAACGAATCTCTCGTTCAATTCTCCCGTGACCATATAGTGAGCCATGATCTTCTCATTGGTACGGCATACATCCGAAGTGTATTTGATGTTCAACGGCTTATTCAGGCATTGAATTGAAAATTTCACCTTGTTTCCTTTGATTTCTTTCATCAGCGAATATCCGGTGGTTCCATTCTCAGAAGCACTTGGATCGTATGTGGCCACATGAAATCCATTTGAAGACTGAATCTTCATTCCAGAAAAGCGGCTAATAAATGCATTTCCGCGAGACCATACTTCTCCGCTTTTTCCTTTTCGACTTCAAAGGTCGTAAAGGCCGCGTTTACCTTTGTCATGTACGCCTGCTCGTCGGGTGTGAGCTTGTCGAAGGTATAGGTGGTGGCACAGGCCGATAGAACTACGATACAAGCAAAGAGAAACGGATTAAAAATTTTCATATCATCTCCATTGACTGATGCTCCGCTTGGTGAGCATTGGGG
>CAYNDM010000383.1:0-2577 GCA_964395265.1 uncultured Bacteriovoracaceae bacterium | reverse complement strand
CCCCTGAAGTCCTGGCCGCATGCTTTTCGGCCTCGAATATGTGGGTGGCGAACGCTGCGACGGTCTCGCCGAGCGCGGACGCTCAGGATAGACGAGTCCATTTCACGCCGGCGAATCTGGCGAACAAGTTCCATCGGTCGCTCGAGCCGTGGGCGACGGGGAGAATCCTTCGGGCGATCTTCAAGGATTCGAAGCGCTTCGCCCATCACGATCCGCTGCCGCAAGTGGATCATTTCGGGGACGAGGGAGCGGCGCATCATACGCGGCTTTGCGAGGAGTACGGCGAGAAAGGGCTCGAGTTCTTCGTATTCGGCAAACATGCCTTCGACGACAGCTTCCCCAGGCCGTCGAAGTTTCCCGCCCGCCAGACGTATGAAGCTTCGGATGCGGTGGCCAGGCTCCATGGATTGGACCCCGATCACATCGTCTTCGCCCAACAGAACCCCGATGTGATCGATCAGGGAGTGTTTCACAACGACGTGATCTCGGTGGGGAACCAAAATGTGCTCTTCTACCATGAGCACGCGTTCCTGGACACCAAGCAGGTCCTCGGCGAGATCCGTCGCAAGTACGGCCAAGGCGAGCTTCATTTCATCGAGGTCCCCGCGAGCCGGGTCAGCGTGGCGGATGCCGTTTCGAGCTACCTTTTCAACAGCCAGCTGGTCACGCTGGCTCCGGGACAAATGGCGCTGATCGCCCCCGAGGAGTGCCGGACGCAGAGCTCGGTGTGGGACTACCTCCAGGAGCTGCTGACGCTGAATACGCCGATTCGCGAGGTCAAGATCTACGACGTGAAGCAAAGCATGCGAAACGGCGGTGGCCCGGCCTGCCTGCGGTTGCGGGTCGTGCTGACCGAGGAGGAGCTTAAAGCGGTCAATCCAAGCGCCCTGTTGAGCGAATCACTGTTCTCCACTCTGATGGATTGGGTCGATCGCCATTATCGGGACCGTTTGAGCGCCGACGATTTCACCGATCCGAAGCTGGTCGAGGAGTCGCGTGGCGCGCTGGACGAGTTGACCCGGATCCTGGGGTTGGGCTCCGTTTACCCGTTTCAGCAGGCCAATGGCGCCTGACCTCCCGGCAGCGGCAGAGCGCCCGGTCGGGCTTCATCCGCGCTCCGTCGCCGTCCCCGCTCGCCTTCAAGCGGATTGCTCTTCGACCCGCGTCAGGACCGCCTTGGGCTCTTGAAGCTCGGGCTGCGCTTCGGGCTCGATCCGTACCGAATCCGACTCGCGCCACTCCCAAAGCTCGGCGACTCGCTCATCGCCCGAGCCGGAGGGTTTGATCCACGCATAACACTTCAAACCGTAAGCGCGAGTGCACTCGACGTCCTCGAAAGCCGGGGACCATGTCCCCGTGTTCAGGTACTCGATCCCATGAACCCACGTATGCCGCTGGACATGAGTATGTCCCTGGACGACGCGGTTCACCCGGGTGATCCTGGCCGCGATCGGGGCGCGTTCGAATGCGACCCTCTGCACCGCAAGCACCTCGGATTCGACCGAGCGGGCGTAGAAAACGAAGAAGGGCAGCAGGATCAGGAGTGGAATGACGAACCACCAGAACGAGACGTTCACGAAGACATTGAGCGTCGTGAAGAACTGAAAGCTCACGATCACGATCAACGCCAGCAGGACCGCGCGGTCGAGCCAGAGTTCTCGGAGGATCTTGAAGGGATTGTAGATCGCCGGGTGCACATGCAGCTCTCGGAGCGACCAGACCATCCCGGGGGTGGCGTTGGCCCGCCTGGCGATGTCCTCGATCCGGCGATCCGCGGTCAGTGGATCCCGCATCGGAGGGAGAAATCCCTCGGCCACCGAATAGACGAGAGTGGCGATGGCGCTCCAGAACCAGGTGAGCAGCAGCAGCGGCTGCGTCCGAAGCACGTAACGATAGTAGAAGATCACGTATTCCTTGATCGAGCTTTTGATGTAACTGGCCTCGGCGTGCGGGTTCATCAGCCCCATTCCGTTGAGCATGAATTTTCCCGCCAGATTGCCGAAGGGGATGCGGACGTAGGTCTTGTTGCCCTTGCGGATCAACGGATGGATCGGGTTCGAGCACATATTGTAAGAATCGTATTGATTGCCATGCTCGATCAAAGTGTCGCCGTTGCTGAGATAGAACCATTCGCAGAAGCGGACATGCGCGTCGAAAGGCTCGGGCAGATCCAGCGCGTCGATCAGCTCCTGCTGAACCGATGGCCAGTGCAACTCGACATCGTGATTGCCGTTGATGAAGACGACGCGGTGACCCTTGAGAATGAAATCGCGGAGCGCCTGCACCCAAACCTTGTGGTCACGAAGGATGACCCGCATCTTGAAGCGCGATTTGTTCTCCTCGGAGTACAGGCCCCTGGCCCTTTCCAGCCAGGAGACCTGGACCTGGGGATCCTCGGGCATCGCCATGACGGAGTCGAAGTCGAAGATGTCGCCGTTGAAGACCAGCTCGATCATTCCATCGGCCTGGGACTGCACGTGCTCGAGAAACGCCTTGAAGCTATCGTCGACGAAGTACTCCGGACGCTTGAATTTCTTCCAGAGCGGATTGCGAGGATGAGGCGGCTCGGCATCGGCG
>CAYNDM010000382.1:0-2595 GCA_964395265.1 uncultured Bacteriovoracaceae bacterium | reverse complement strand
CGCGGAGCCCACTTAGAATCGCTCTCCTGAGCTTCCTTCCACGTAAAATCGCCCTTCGTAAGTCGAGTACTGGTAGTTCTTCCAGAAGGCAGGCTGGATATCGTAGAACGTGGTTTCGAAGTAGTTCATGGATCCGACAAAGGGCTGGAGCTCCACTTCATAAGGCATCACGGGCCCGACGACTCCGCTTTGATCGTTGCGATGGATCTTCACCCCCCTGAAGAACACGCGAGAGACCTCCGCGATCGCCAATGCCTCCCTGTCGATTTTCACGAAAAACGTTACCTCGGGCGCGAATCCAAAGGTTGCGTGGTATCTATTGAGCACATAAGCCTTGTCCACCCAAGCGCCGCATTCGGCCGAGTTGCCGATCTGAGGCTGCCCCAAGCCAATGCCCGCGAGAATCAGCGCCCAACCTGCCCGAACTTTCATGGCTCAAACCTCCCTTTTCAAATGCGAAGCTGCGGAGGTATAGCGCGAACCCTCTGCTTTTTGAAGAGAAAGCTTAGGTTCGCCGCGACGGCTCGTCCGCAAAGCATGGACTCGCGCTTTCCACAAGGCTTCTGTCGCGCTCAGCCCAGGCCGGCCATCAACGCCAAACGATAAGTCAGGAAGGACGCGCCATAGGCCAGAATCGTAAGATACCCCAGCATGAAAAGCGGCCAGCGCCACGAGTTCGTCTCCCGTCTCACAACAGCGAGAGTCGCAAGACATTGCATGGCAACGACGTACCACATCAGCAGACTGAGGGCGGTGGCGATCGACCAATCGCGTTTGAGGATCTCTCCCAGGGCTTCGGCGCTGGCATCTTCGTCCGCGGCCTCGACCGCGTAAACCGTCGCCAATGCCCCCACCATCACCTCGCGCGCCGCGAAGCCGGGAATCAAAGCGATGCCGATCTTCCAATTGAACCCGATCGGCTGGACCACCGGCTCGATCAAGTGCCCGATACGCCCGGCGTAGCTGTAGTTGATAGCGGGCTCCGTCGCGTCCACCGGAGGCTTCGGGTACGAGGCGAGGAACCACAGCACCACGCTCACCGTCAGGATGACCGTTCCCGCGCGACGCACGAAAAGCCTCGAACGCTCGTAAAGCCCCATCAGGACGTTGCGATGGCTCGGCCATTTATAAGTAGGAAGCTCGAGAAGCAACGGAGGCTTCTTGCCCTTCAAGAGCGTGGACCTGAAGAAAGTCGCCATCAGCAGCGCCATGAAGATACCCGAAAAGTAGAGAGCGAACATCGCCAGGCCTTGAAGGCGCAGGGGCCCTAGAACGGGAATGTTCGGAATGAACGCCCCGACCATGAGCGCATACACCGGCAAGCGCGCCGAGCAAGTGGTGAGCGGAGCGACCAGGATCGTCGTCAGGCGGTCCCTTCGGTTCTCGATGGTCCGCGTGGCCATGATCCCCGGGATCGCGCATGCGTAAGACGAAAGCAGAGGGATGAAAGCGCGGCCATGCAACCCCACCTTGCCCATCAGCCGGTCCATGAGGAACGCGGCTCGCGCCATGTATCCTGAGTCCTCGAGAATCAGGAGAAACGCGAACAGAAAGAGGATCTGGGGAAGGAAGACGAGCACGCCGCCCACTCCGGCGATCACCCCGTCGACCAGCAGGCTTCTGAGAATGCCTTCGGGCAGCAGCTCTCCCAGGTAAGCGCCAATGCTGGTCACAGCGCCTTCGATCCAATCAGCGGGAACCGACGCCCAAGTGAAAACGGCCTGAAAGATCGTGATGAGCAGCCCGACCAGGATCAACGTCCCCCAAACCGGATGCACGACGATGCGGTCGATTCGATCGGTCCAGATGGTCGGCGCGATCTCTTTTCGCGTGGAGACCCGGATGATCCGGTCCACCTCGTTGAAGCGCTCGCGGATCTCGGAACCGGTCGGAGGGCGCCACTCCACTTTCGAGGGCCGCTTGGGCGCCATTCGCTTCTCCGCGTACTCCTTGAGCTGGCAGTCCAGCTGAGCCAATAGCTCCCGAATGCCGTCTTTTCGTACCGCCACGGTCGGGACGACCGGGACCCCGAGCTCCCGCGAAAGCGTCGCAAGATCGAGCACCAACCCGCGCTGCTTGGCGAGATCCATCATATTGAGGGCGAGGATGACACGCCTGTCGAGGGACTTGAGCTCGAGCACCAGGCTCAGGTTGCGCTCCAGATTCGTGGCATCAGCCACTGCGACCAGGATTTCCGGTGAGCTCTCGTCCTCACGCAGGCCCAAGAGCACGTCGCGAGTAATTCTCTCATCCGGCGTCTTGGCGTCGAGACTGTACGTGCCAGGCAGGTCCAACACGCTCACTCGTAGGCCTGAAGGAGTGACGAAGACCCCCTCTTTGCGCTCGACGGTGACGCCGGAGTAGTTTCCCACCTTCTGGCGACCGCCGGTCAACGCGTTGAAAAGCGCCGTCTTGCCGCAGTTCGGGCTCCCAGCCAACGCGATTCTAAACTGATTCATCGTGTCTGTACTCATACGTCACCTTGCTTCACCAGGATGTGGTTGGCTTCCGCGCGACGAAGCGCGATCAAGGCACCGCGAACGCGAACCGCGATGGGATCGCCGCCGAATGGCGCCTCATGGACCACTTCGACGC
>CAYNDM010000381.1:0-2599 GCA_964395265.1 uncultured Bacteriovoracaceae bacterium | reverse complement strand
GGCTCGAGGTGCGAGGTCACCACCCATCACGTCCAGGATCAGTTTGGGCATGGTTTCCTAGCGTTTGACTTTGAAGTCCTTCAGGACCGAGAAGGGCGAAGAGCGGGTGAGCTTCGCGCACGCGCATCTTCCTTGGTTCAGGTCGGTGCCGCAATGCAGGCACATCCCCTTGCAGTCGGTTTTGCAGAGGGGTTGAAAGGGAACCTGAAGCTGGAGCTGCTCGGTAATGACGTCCGCCAGGTCGATGTAGTCTTCCGCGATGAAGTTGATGTCGATGTCTTTGGCCGACTCGTCGTCGTTGTCCGAATCATGAGCATGGCGCGCGAACCCACGGTTGCGGCCGGCAGGGGTCGTCAGTCCCCGGTCTTCTCGGAGATGGCCGATCCCGGCCATTTCGGGATCCTTGCAATAGAGGGCCGAAAACTGCGGGTGGCAGTCCAGAGTGCAAGTCCCTGCGCAACGGCTGCAAACCAGGTGGAGCCGAGTCTTGATGCTCCCGTTGATCACCACGATTTGGTCGACCTGATGCATAGACAGATGGACCTGAATCGGGCGGACCGGAGTTTTGCGAGAGGAGGAAAGCGAGTCAGATTCGAGCTTCTCGTCGACTTGGGCCACGGCTTGGGCCAACCAGGGTTCGTCCTGATTGAAGTCGAAAACGCTTTCGTTCTCTTTGATTTCGCTCAAATAAAGTTTCATAGTTGGCTTTAGGAGTCGGACACTACAGGTTGCGTCGCGTATCAGTCAAGGCCATGAGTTGAGATTCTGCTTGACGCCAGTCCCCTGGCATGGCACCCAAAAATCCTATCATGACGAAATCTAAGAAAAAAACAGGTCGGCGCGCAGCTCCCAAAACTAGCGGCAAGAAAGCCACCAAAGGTTCGCTAGCCATGGGGGCGAAGAAGGCGGCTCCCAAATCGAAGTCCGTGTCCAAGAAGCCATCGAAACTTGCATCATTGAAGAGCATCATCATGGGCAATAAGACCAGCAAAGTTAAGGCAGTGAAAGACAAGAAGTCGGCCAAGGCCAGCGAGTCCAAGGGCACGAAGAAGGTCACGGCTCCTTCCGCCGCGAAGACGAAGAAGCAAGCCAAGGCGCTGAAGTCCGCGAAATCGGAGCCCGCATCCAAGACAGCCGCCTCGAAAGTCTCGAAAACGACGCGCGACACAACCCAGAAGGCGGCCAAGCCCGCTTCGAACAAGAAGGCCGCGAAAGAAGCCGCGGCAGCTCGAGTTTCCGTAGCTCGGTCCAATGCGTCCGAGATGGAATGCCGCGAGGTCGCCTGTGAGGGGTTGGGAACGACTGGCGGGTACTGCCGGCTCCACTACATCAAGAATTGGAAGAAGA
The DNA here is from genome assembly GCA_964395265.1 of uncultured Bacteriovoracaceae bacterium. Taxonomy (GTDB): domain Bacteria; phylum Bdellovibrionota; class UBA1018; order UBA1018; family UBA1018; genus CAYNDM01. The sequence continues at coordinate 1,252 of CAYNDM010000381.1, read as the reverse complement.
TCAAACGCAAGGAGCTCATCCTCAAAGAAGGCAAGCTCAACCAGTATATCGAAGAGCTCGTCGCCAAGTATCCGGACAAGTACATCGAAGCGATCCGCCACGACCTCGTCAGCGACAAGGAATTCGCCAAGGTCATCTATGATCTGGATTTGGATGAGACGATCGACGATTTCGAAGGGGACGCGGAAAACGTCGATTCGCTGATCGACAACATCAAGCGCGATTTCGAAGACGAAAGCGAGTTCTGACCGATCTCCGGATTTAAGAGACGGTCTCGAGCCTCTCCCTTTCTCATTTCCTCGAGCGCTTCTCGCGCCATTGCGCGAGCGTCTGGTCGATCCAGTCCTTGTAGTAGTTTGCCTGGACGAACTTTCCGCCGGCTTCGCATGTGTCCGACTCGGTCATGCGGGACGTGATGCCGACCAGGTACATCCGATCTCCTTCCTGGAGGTAAACCGGACCACCCGAGTCTCCGCTGCACGCGCCTGTTCCGTCCGTTTGAGAGATCGAGAACCCCGGGAAGCCTGGATGGATCGAATGCGTAAGCGGCTTATTGACCGCGCGAAGGACGTTGATTCCCATGGACGAACCGTAGCGTTGATCGGTGCCGAAGCCCGCGATGATGACTTCCTCGCCTCGCCTGAGCTCGCGCGTGGAGTCGACCAACGGGACAGGTTCGTAATTCTTCGGAAGCCTACCTTTGAAATAGATCAATGCGATGTCATGGCTATGGGTGGAGCGGGAGTATTCAGGATGGATCATCGTTTTGCGCGCATTTAGCCCCGAGTTCTCGGGGTACGGGATGCGAGTCTGGAAAACGAGGCTGAGACCGTCGTGTATGCAATGTGCGGCCGTGAGGACCGCGTCCTCGGCGATGAGCACCCCAGAGCAAGTACTTAGGGAAGAGCCGCTTGTGATGACCGCGACCGTACTCCTGGCGATAGGGTCTTCCCGCTCGACTTCGTATCCCCCGAGAATGGGAGCTAGGGAATTCGCGCTCGCCTCCGAGGCCGGAGCCCGGTGGCCTCGATAGCCGAGAGGCGTGAAAGCCAGGCCGGAAGTAGGGGCGTGGCCGACCAGGAGCAGCGCGAATACCGCCAGGGGGATCGCTGCAAATCGAGACCGTTTGCTCTGATTCAGTGGATTCACGGATTCTTATCGGTTGACGGAAGCCCTAGCTTGAGTGCGAGTGGCCGCACCGAGTCGCCTCAAAAAGATTGTTACCGAAATGGGTTGGGGAGTTTTGAGGCGC
>CAYNDM010000380.1:0-2616 GCA_964395265.1 uncultured Bacteriovoracaceae bacterium | reverse complement strand
GACCAAGCGGTTTCCGCATTCAGGTACGACAGTCAGGACGGGGGCAAATTGATCGAATTGCGCTAGCGAAGGATCGGTTCGACCACAGTGTTCTGGCGCCAGACTCGAAGCAACTCGTGGCAAAGGATAGGAAGACCGTTCGAGGCAATGCAGCGCGAGCGCCAAGCGCCGCTCGACAGCGATCTGCCCGGATAATTCCAAATTAGGATCAGGTCCAGCGCAGCCGATAAGAAAGAGAACCAAGAAGCCGCAGAGACTTAGAGGGAATGAGCACCTTGGTAGAGCCGACATCCCTTCAGGCGCGATGCAAAGCCGAAGCCATGAAGCACGCTCGCCACGCGATCGCGTTTATCGAGGTCCGTCGTCCCTCTTTTTGCGCTTTCGCAGCCAGGAACGCCTGCTTTTCCAGATCGAAGCGATCTCAGCCCGGTGAGTCGACTTCCAGAAATCCCAAGCCAGGATCGCTCCTCCCAGGATTTCGCCTACCAACACGTAGGGGTTCATCAGACGCGAAAGGATCTCTCCCTCCGCCATCAATGGCTTCACCGGAAAACGGGCTCCGAAAAACGGGAAAAGCAATGCGACCAGCGTGGATTGGTCCGGATCCGGCATCACGGCGAAATGATCGCCCAAATTGTCGAGAAGGAGATGGGATGCCACCCCAAGGCTGACGGCTGCCAAGAGCTTGGACTTGCGCATCGCACCGATCAGCGTGAGCAGGACTAGGAAGAGCGCCGTATGACCGAAAGTTCGAGTTCCGCTGATCAGGCCCAGCTCGGCTCCCTGAAGCCCTTTCGCAAGCGAAAGCCCGTAGTAGATCGGCTTGTCGATCAGATCCGGAAGAAGCGCTCCCAGAAAAACCCAACGCTTGCGAAGCCCCACCGACCAAGGCCGAACGAGCTTGCTGCCAATCCCCAAATGCCCAAGAACGAACATCGTCAGGCCCTGACCACGATTTTTCCGAAGACCTCCCGGCGCTCAACCCGCTCGCAAGCGTGGGGATATTCCTCCATTGGAAGCACGGAATCGATGACCGGTCGAAGCTTCCCTTCAGCCACCAGCTGCACAATCCGGATCAGATCCGCTTTGCTACCCATCGTGGAACCCAGGATCGAAAGATTCTTGAAGAAGACGTGCTTGAGATCGATCTTCACTTGCGAGCCCGTGGTCGCCCCACAGGTGACGAGTCGCCCTCCCCATGCCAGGGACTTCATGCTTTCGCCGAACGTGTCTACGCCTACGTGATCCAACGCGACTTCGACGCCTTTCTTGCCCTGGGCCGCGAGGATTGCGCGAAGCTGCTCACGAAAGGGAGCTTTCTTGTAATTGATCACGTGGTCGGCCCCCAATGCTTTCGCTTTGGCGATCTTCTCCTCCGCGCCGACGGTGGTGATGACTTGAGCACCCAGCATCTTCGCGATCTGAATCGCCGCGGCGGAGACACCGCTGCCTCCCGCCTGAACCAGGACCGTCTCGCCCGGGCGCACTCGCGCCTTGTCCACGACCATGGTCCATGCCGTCAGGAACGCGATGGGCAACGAAGCCGCGTCGGTGGCGCGAAACCCAGCCGGGCGTGGGATCAGGTTCGCCGTTGGGACCACGACGAGTTCCGCGCATCCGCCGTCCTGATGCTCACCCAAAATCCCGTACCGAGGACAAAGGGGATCGAACCCAGAAAGGCAGGCCTGACAGATCCCGCAAGACACACCCGGGCTAAGCAACACAGGCGAGCCCAGCTTCAGGCCGATCTTCTTGGCTTGCTCTTCCGCGCCGGGCCCGAAGCTTTCGATCAAACCGGCGATATCGCAACCCGGAGTGATGGGAAGTGGAAACTTGTAGCCGGGCACTCCCTTCCGCACCCAGACATCCATATGATTCAAGCCGACGGCCTCGACGCGGACGCGAACCTGAGAAGGGCCTGCCTGAGGCGGCTCGATCTCCAGTCGTTTGAGGACCTCGAGGTCCCCGTGCTCATGGACTCTCCAAGCCTTCATCTATCTTTACCGAGAGCTTTCAGTTTCGCCTGCACTTGTTCCGCGATCTTTCGGGAGGAGAACCCGTAAAGATCATAAAGCTCCAGCGGCTCTCCGCTCTGCCCGAACTCGTCCTGGACCCCCAGGCGAATCAATGGAGCGCGTACCGTGCCTGTCTGGGACAATGCTTCAGCGACACAGCTTCCAAGGCCTCCGATGACCGAATGATCTTCGACGGTCACCACGAGCTTGGCGTTGCCAGCCAAACGAACAGTGGTCTCCTCGTCAAAAGGCTTGAGGCTATGAGCGTTCCAAACCGCCATTCCCACACCGCGGTCCTTGAGCATCTCCGCGGCAAGCACCGCTTCGCCTACGCCCGCGCCGCTCGCGATGCACAGCACATCGGCCGCTCCCGAGCTCGAAGCCCGAATTTCCATCAGCTTCCCGGGCTTGAATACCGCGTTCGCGGGAAAGAGATCAGGCAAGCTCTGGCGCGTGAGCCTGATGTAAGCGGGGCCTTTCCATTCCTTCACCAGATAATCCATCAAGTGATCGGTCTCGCGGTCATCCTTGTGCTGAAATAGTCTATTCGTCGGCAGCGCGCGCATGAGCGAGATATCCTCCAAGCCCATCTGGCTATGGC
>CAYNDM010000379.1:2151-2627 GCA_964395265.1 uncultured Bacteriovoracaceae bacterium | reverse complement strand
CCGCGTCTCGCGCTCCAGTGCGCTGGCTTCGAAGGCCACCGGATTCCCCATCGCGCGCGTGGCGGCGAAGCTGGCCGTGGGATACACGCTCGATGAGCTGACCAATGACATCACCGGCACCACGCCGTGCAGCTTCGAGCCCAGCATCGACTATGTCGTGACCAAGATTCCCCGATTCGATTTCGAGAAGTTCCGTCCGACCGAACCCTATCTGGGGACACAGATGAAATCCGTGGGAGAAGTCATGGCCATGGGACGCACATTCGAGGAGTCTCTCGGCAAAGCCCTCGCGGGCCTCGAGGTCAGCACTCCATGGCTTGCGCCCTTGGATCGACACAAGTCCCTCCCGGCTCCTCCCGAAGGCGAAGCGGACTCTCGAAGCGGACAGCCGCGCTGGGATTTGATCGAGCGCGCCTCGCCGTACCGGATTTACGCGCTGGCAGACGCGATTCGCATGGGAGTTTCTACCGATGAGC
>CAYNDM010000379.1:517-2141 GCA_964395265.1 uncultured Bacteriovoracaceae bacterium | reverse complement strand
ACCCTTGGTTCATCGAGAGGATCCGCCTCCACTTGTCTTACGAAGCCCGGCTGAAGGAGGAGAGCTGGCCGCTTCAGAGAGAAAAGATGCTCGAGATCAAGCGCCGCGGCTGGACGGATCGTGCGATCGCCGCCGCGCTGGAACTCACCGAAGAGCAGATCCGCAAGGATCGCGAAGCGGCTGGCGTTTTCGGCGTCTTTCAATCAGTCGATACGTGCGCGGCGGAATTCGAGGCGCAAACGCCCTATCTCTACAGCAGCTACCATGGAACGGACGAGTCGCAGGTCAGCTCCCGGCCCAAAGTCATGATCCTCGGCGGCGGGCCTAACCGCATCGGCCAGGGAATCGAATTCGACTACTGCTGCGTTCACGCCGCCATGGCGCTTCGAGACGCTGGCTACGAGACGATCATGGTCAACTCGAACCCCGAGACTGTCAGCACGGATTTCGACATCTCGGACAAACTCTACTTCGAGCCTCTCACTCCCGAGCATGTCCTGAACATAGCGCGCGTCGAAAAACCCATTGGCGCGATCGTGCAGTTCGGCGGACAAACGCCGCTCAAAATCGCCAAAGCGCTTGAGCAAGCCGGACTCCCGATCATGGGCACCTCGACCGCTAGCATCGAGCTCGCCGAGAATCGTGAAAAATGCGAGGAAGTCGTCCGCGAGCTGAGACATCTGGGCCTGGAGCAGCCCGAAGCCACGATCGCTTACACTCGCGAGGAGGCAGTCGAGCGTGCGAACCAACTGGGCTACCCGGTACTGGTCCGTCCATCCTACGTGCTGGGCGGGCGATCCATGCGAATCGTCCACAGCGAAGCGATGCTTCGCGAATGGATCGAAGAGGCATTGCATGTGAGCGAGAACAAGCCTGTATTGATCGATCGCTTTCTGGACCGAGCGACCGAAGTCGACGTCGATGCCATCAGCGACGGCAAGGAGACGTTTATCGGTGGGCTGATGGAACACATCGAGGAAGCCGGGATTCACTCGGGTGACAGCTCCTCGTGCTTGCCAACCGTTACGCTTCCAGTGGCGATCCAGGATCGCATCCGGACCTATACCAAGGAGCTCGCGAAGCGCTTGAACGTCGTGGGCTTGATGAACGCGCAGTTCGCTATCCAAGGCGACCGGGTCTTCCTGCTCGAGGTCAATCCTCGCGCGTCGCGCACCGTTCCCTTCATCAGCAAGGCGGTCGGCAAGCCTCTGGCCAAGCTCGCCGTGCAGGTGATGATGGGCAAGACCCTTCAGGAGCTGGGGATTCAGGACGACCTCGATCGCGGCCTGACGACCTACAACGTCAAGGCCCCCGTCTTCCCGTTCCACAAGTTCCCGGGCGTGGATGTCCTGCTTGGGCCTGAGATGAAATCCACCGGCGAGGTCATGGGTCGTGGCAGCACTTTCGCCGCGGCCTATGGAAAAGCTTTGACGGCCGCGGGCATGCCCTTTCCCCTGAATGGGGATCTATTCCTCTCGATCCGGGATGAAGACAAAGCCGAAATGCTCCCGATCGCCCGCGAACTGGAGAGGCTGGGCTTCACGCTCTGGGCGACTCACGGAACGGCCGAGTTTCTCAAGAGCCACGATCTGAAAGTCAGGCGCATCAACAAGATGCATGAAGG
>CAYNDM010000379.1:0-507 GCA_964395265.1 uncultured Bacteriovoracaceae bacterium | reverse complement strand
ATTTGCCTGAACGATCGACTCATTGCGTGGAAGCGATCAGAAACGGAAAATTCGCGCTGGTGATCAATACGACCTCGGACGAGAAAGCCATCCGCGACAGTTTCGCCATTCGACGGGCCGCGCTCGAGAAGAAGGTGCCGTACTGTACCGTCGTTTCGGCCGCGCGGGCGATGCTTCAGTCGATTCAACAGCGCAAACAGGGTCCGCTGGAGATCCTTCCACTTTAAAAGATGATGGGAACGGGAGAACGATAGTGAGCTCGACGAAAGGCGGCAATTGCTGGAACTGCAGCGCCGAGCTGACCCCGCTCGATTATGGACGGGCGGATTCGTGCAGGAAGTGCGGCAAGGATACTCGCGTCTGCAAAAACTGCGAATGGCACGACCCCAATTACAATAACGAGTGACGCGAAAACCAGGCTGACCGGGTAGTCGAGAAAGAACGGGCCAATTTCTGCGACTATTTCAAGCCCAAGGCTGGCGCGGGATCAAGCTCGGCCTCCAGGGA
>CAYNDM010000378.1:0-2629 GCA_964395265.1 uncultured Bacteriovoracaceae bacterium | reverse complement strand
CAGCTGAAGAAGTTCAAGAGGATCTTCGAGGAGCAGAAGAAGAACGTCATGTTCAATGATCGGATCGTGCGCGAGGACTTCAGCGTCAGCGCTGACGACCGTTACGACGAGATCGACCAGGCAGCGACCGATATCGAGCAATCGATGAGGATGCGCCTCTGCAACCGCGAAGCGCTTTACATCAAAAAGCTCAACGAAGCGCTTCAAAGGATCGAAGACGGCACCTTCGGCGAGTGCGAGGAATGCGGAGAGGATATCGAGATTCGTCGCCTCGAAGCCCGGCCCACCGCCACTCTCTGCGTCAGCTGCAAGGAAGATCAGGAGCGCAAGGAAGTGCTGACGGCCCAGGGCCGCATGCACAAGAGCTTGGGCGAGACCTTCTCGCGCAAGTACGCCTGATCCTGCTCTAGGCCGCCATCGCGCGGGGACTTGCGCGCAGAATGCGCAAGAAATGATGTTCTGAAAGATCGAGGGCAAGGCCCGTTACTCGAAGGGCCGATATCCGTGCTTCTCGAAGTAGGTATCGGCCCAGCTTCGCGTGAGCTCCTGGTTGTGCGGCCCGAAGCCGCAAGGCCCGGCTTCCTCTCGATTGCGAAACTGGTAGCGCGAAGAAGAATGAGCGAAATGGCAGGCCCGGCAAGCCTCGGTTCCCATTCTCTTCATGGTGATGTTCCAGGGCCTCGAGCCAGAAACCTCAAGCCGGAGAGAGTGCGGCGGCAACCCGCGATGGGTGAGCAACCGAAGGGACTCTTCGCCTTCGACGGGAACGTAGATCCCATACGCCCATCGCCCATCTGCTCTCTTTCGCCCGATCCTCAGCTCATAAAGCGTGGCTACCGGCAAAGTGCGCAGCAAAATCTGGTGCGCGACCTCCGTCCCGGCGGGATAATCCCAGATCTCTCGGCCCTGGGCATCCGTGCCGATCCGAATGCTCATCCCGTCAGGCAGGCGGACGGAAAAAAACGTGTGATCGAAAATACGATCGAGAGTCCCTCTTGGCAAATCCTCGATTCTCTCTCCATTGATCCTGATGTTGTATGCGATGGGTGCGACCGAAACGCCGCTAGCCTGAAAAAAACGTACGAAACCTTCCCTCTTCAAATAGTCAGCGGGAAGCGCCTCCGGAAGGCCGGCATACAAGGGTTCGACCTGAGCGGCGGACTGGCTGCCCCACCCGAAGGGCAGGCACCACGCGAGCCCAAACAGAATGAGAATCATCCTGCCACGAATGACTGGATTCCTTGCGGCTCTAAACGACATGCAATCCTCTCTTGACGGTCCCGGCTTTAGCAGCTCGGGGGAAATCAGTAAATTCCAAATCCCCTTAGGATTGAGCCGGGCCAAGGGCAAAATGACCTAAGTTGTCTAAAAAGCTGACCATCCTGTCTAGCTTTTACGGGCCCTGAAAAGGTGGACTGAGTAAATCTCGAGCTGGCGCAAGTGCTTGAAGAAGAGCCATGGCAAATGATCGATCTTCTCTTCGATCGTGAATCCAGCCTGCGCGTACAGCCACTCCGCGGCGGCGGCGGAATCCTTGATGGACTCAGGGACCTTATCGCGAAGATCCTGGGCAACTCCCGGATGCCAGATATAAGGACAGCTTTGAATGGCCCATCCCCCCGGTTTCAGAAGTTCGTTCTGCAGCCGGGACAGGATCTCGGGCTCAGGCAGCATATCGATCGCGTTCAGAGCCAACGACAAGTCGAATTCGCATCGGGAGACTGGCACGCTTTCGATCTCCCCCACTACGAAATCGATTGACCCGTCGAAACCACTCGCGATCGGAACCTGGATCGGACGTGAGACAGGGCCCTGCAATAGATCCGCGGGGATTCGAATCCCGTTCGGATCAGGAATACCGAGATTGAGACGACGTGCGAGCCGAACGCTGGCAAAGGAGCTGTCGACTCCCAAGTAGCTTCGTACTCTGCCTTGAAGCATTCTCGCCAGGCCACCGACTCCGCAACCGACTTCGATCGTGCGGTCGATCGGACGATCCCTCGAAAGCGTCTCAACCCAACCCGAAATCTTGGCCAGCGGACCTTCGTCCCAATAGGATCGGATCAATGAATCGATCAATGGGCTATGGGCCCCGGAATCGGGCCTCCACCAGGAGGGCGACTCGGCCTCCGAATTCGCGGTCAGGTAATGATTCATCAGATACAGCGAGACGACACGCTCGGCTTCGAGATCCTCTTCGATGTGCTCTGGCTGGATCTGCGCCTTCGCACGCCGATAGTCGCGCAGAAAAGGCTTCGGAATCTCGGAATCGGGTACGGCTTGAGCGATTCCCTTCACGTGCCCAAGGAGAAACCCGCGGACATCCTGCACGAGGATCGCGACACCTCCCAGGATCGGGTACTGCTCGTGGCACTCCCGGCATTCGAGCGATCCTGAGGTGATCTCAAAGCAAGCCTGAACCTCCGTGCGGGCCTGAGTTTTCGAATGGGTCGAAAGGGAGCCTTGGCACGAAGGACAACGTAAAGCTGGAATCGTCGTGCTCAGCATCCCCGGCCCTCAACCGCTCATCGGCGCCGGCGCCGGGATTGTCCGCCCGCTGACCGGGAACCGCCGCGCCGAGATCGACCGCCCCCTCTGCGACCCTCGATGTCGAGGGCCGCCGGGGTTT
>CAYNDM010000377.1:0-2639 GCA_964395265.1 uncultured Bacteriovoracaceae bacterium | reverse complement strand
TTCCAAGCCTTTATTGGCAGTCTCTGGGATCTGTGCCATCGCTACGACCTTTCCGAAACATTGTTTGAGTTGGGATCTTCGGAGCCTCTGGGGCTCGCGATAGTGGCGAGTCGAACGGAGCTCGCCTGAAAATGCATCAATCTGCTAACTCCTATTGAACATTACAAAAAAAACAACAAACGTCCAGAGTGGAGATATTTTTTGTTACGTAGCTTGACTAAGCTGGCAGGCAAACCTATGACGATTAGATCGTATTCAAAGGGGGGTTTCTCGCTTGGCAAGTGAGAAGATTTTTATTGCTGTCGCAGGTAATATCGGTACTGGAAAAACCACGCTCACCAATCTGCTTTCCAAGCGTTTTGGTTGGGACGCTCATTTCGAGGCAGTAACGGATAATCCCTATCTCGCGGATTTCTATAAAGACATGGAGCGTTGGTCTTTCCCGCTCCAGATTTTCTTCTTGAACAATCGGTTCAAGGCGCATCAGGCGATCACTCAAGGTTTTGACAGCGCGATTCAAGATCGCAGCATTTACGAGGACGCCAATATTTTTGCGCGTAATCTGTATGAGGCGGGTCAAATGGAAGAGCGGGATTATAAAAACTATCTCGAGCTCTACCGTGTCATGTGTGACTTTCTGAACCCGCCTGATCTGATCGTTTATCTTAGAAAGTCCTTGCCGAAGCTCAAGGAGCGAATCGCGATGCGCGGACGGGAGTATGAAAAGGATATTCCTGATTCCTATCTGGCCAATCTGAATCGCTACTATGATGATTGGATGAACGAATACAGTCTTGGTAAGAAACTGATCATCGACAGCGATGAGTTGGATTTTTTACATAATTCTAGTGATTTCAATAAGATCGCTTCTGCTATCGTTGGAGCTCTGGATCAACGGGATCTCTTCCTGGAATCTCGTGCGCCTGTCCTCGCCAGCGCGCTATGAAGGCTTGAAAATAAAGTAAAGTTAACACCCCATCCGTCCGAACAGGTGGTGAGTAAACACTCAGGTGTGTGGGACCACTCGCGCCTGTTTCCGAGCTGCCGTTGAATCTTTGGCGCTTGGAGAGGAAGGATGGAATGGACAGAAAATCAAGCTTAGGCGTCGTTCTTGCGCTGTCACTCATCATGTCGGCATGTTCGTCTTCACCGACTCAGGAAGGGGACGATCTGGCTTTCGATGACATTCCCGAATTGGAAGCAGAAACGGACGCAGTCCCCATGGACGGTGTCGAGCAGGCCTCATCTGATGGAGGAGTTCTGGCTGACGACGGGTTTGGTGATGCTGCTCTCGCCGAGGGTGAGCCGGAGCCTTTCGATGCGCCTGCTGAAGGCGCATCAGGTGCCGCGATGGCTGACTCGGGTTTTGGGAGCGAAGCTTCATTCGGAGAGGGCGACCCGTTCGCCACCGATGGAGGCGCCGGAGCTGATGCCGGATTGGGCGGTGACGCCGCTTTGGCAGGAGCGGGTATGGGAGATGCGGCTCTCGATCCGTTGAGCTCCTCTGATGCCGGCGCGGTTCCTACGCCGGTTCCGGTTCCCGAGGCGAGCATGAGCGTGGCTGATTCTGGGGTTGTTCCGATCGATTCGATGGGTGGGTCGGTCTCGGGTGGCGGCACGGGTGAGTTTCAGACTTACACGGTCAACTCGGGTGACACCCTGATGAAGATCGCTTTCGAGACTTATGGCGATCTCTACAGGTGGAAAAAAATCTATGAAGACAACCGCGATAAGATTTCGGATCCGAATCGGCTCGAGCGGGGCGTGCAGCTGAGGCTTGAGGCGCCCGCTAATCCCGTTGCGATCGACCGCAACGGCGAGCAGTACTTGATTCAACCCGGCGATACCTTGGGATCGATCTCCAAGCAGGTCTATGGCACCACCAGCAAGTGGAGGCGAATCTGGGAGAACAACAGGCAGTTGATCAAGGATCCGAACAGGATCTTTGCAGGATTCTACCTGTATTATGTCGTCACTCCGGAAGATCAGCAGGAAATGCAGCGCTATCAGGAAATGCAGGCGCCTCCTCCTTTGGCCGAAGCCCCAGTCTCTCCGGTGCGCGACCCTGCATCGGATCAGTGGAACGCCGCTGCTCCAGCGGCAGCCTCGGCGGATCCTGGCGCGATGGCAGCGCCTCCGATGGGAGGGCCTGGCGCATCCGTATCCGGCGCGGGAGCTCCGGTGGCCATGCCTCCGGGCGGCTGATCGCAAGGGATTCGATCACACGATATCCATAAAAAAAGCCCGGCACTCAGGCGAGTGCCGGGCTTTTCAAGCAAGTTAAGAGTAGAGCAGTTCGCGAGTTACAGTCCTCGCTTCTGTCCGGTCAACTCCAGCACCATCGTGCCGAGCTGCATCTGAGCGGCCTGCTTCGCGGCTCCGTCCATAACGATGTCGCGAGGATTCGCCCACACCTCGATCTTGGGAGACTGGGTGGTTTTCGCGACGACATGGATCACTTCGAAGGTTCCTGCAGGGACCGTGATGGTCGTGTAGTCCTGGGAAATGATCTCGACCGGATCATTCGGGACCTGCTGTTCCTGGCCATTCACGATCAGTTTGAGAATCTTTCCGTCCGCTTTATTGATCAGGGCTTCAGTCTTCTGCTGCTGACCCATCAGGATGATGTCCTGTTGCAT
>CAYNDM010000376.1:0-2640 GCA_964395265.1 uncultured Bacteriovoracaceae bacterium | reverse complement strand
ATCAAACGGAGAGGAGCTCATGGTGCGTTCCTTTCTCAGTAGTTCGACTCGTTTTGTTGTTGCGCTGTATAGTTTTGCGCCGATTGGGCGCCCATGACAATCGTGACGCTCGCCGAAGCCCCCAGCCGATTGGCACCGGCGTCGATCATTCTCTTCGCGTCATCGAAGGTTCGGATCCCACCCGAGGCTTTCACGCCCATTTCGGGCCCCACGATCGCACGCATCAGCGCGATGTCCTCGGCGGTCGCGCCTCCGGTCGAAAACCCCGTTGAAGTCTTGACGAAGGCGGCGCCAGCACGCTTGGAGAGCTCACAGGCCCGGATCTTCTGATCGCGTGTCAGCAGGCAAGTCTCGAGAATGACTTTGACGGGGTAGGGGCTCGCTGCCTCCACGACCTGACGGATGTCTTCGAGGACGAATCGATCTTCACCGTCCTTGAGGGCTCCCAAGTTGATCACCATATCGATTTCTCGAGCGCCGGCGGCTATGGCTTCGCGGGTTTCGAAAACCTTAGCGCTCGTCAATGCGGCGCCGAGCGGGAATCCCACTACCGCGATCGGCTTGACGCCGCTCCCTTCGAGGAGTTGAGCCGCCAGGCCTACGCGACAGGAGTTGACGCAAACCGTGGCGAAGCGATGTTCGCGAGCTTCTTGGCAAAGTCGGGTAATTTCATCCTGGGTGGCGTCGGCTTTGAGCAGGGTGTGGTCAATGAAGGAGGCGAGATTTTCGATGTCGTGTCGCGGCATGTCGAATTTCCAACTTCTGAGGTTTCCTACTTTTTACTTGAAGTGTCAAGTCGGATTAGTTAACTCTGTTTAAGAAGGTCCAGCGGTCATTGCCTTGGACCAGAGGCTTCGGGAGCAAGTTTTTCTGAATAGAAGCCGATCCGAATTTAAAAGGTTTAGGGTGAGCAGCGTAGCGCGACTCAGTTCATTGTCGCTGATAACTGTCAAGAAAAGAGCCTCCGCCCCCATCCTCGTGAGGGGCATCACATCGGCTCTCCTTGCAGCGCCGCGCGAAGCGCGAGCCCGTTCTGGAAGTAATTTATTGGAGACCATCGGCATCAGCATCGCCGTGGGTACAGTTTTGGGAGCATCTACTTTGCCCTTCTATGACCAGCCGGGGAGTCACCTCGAGAATCTGGGCTATGGCGCCGCAGCCGGCGCCGCGGTCGGACTCGGCGTGATTGTCGCTGGACTATTCGAAGGCTCATCAGACGATGAGACAGTGGGTGCAAGTCACTCTTCGCAACGCACCGTCACTCGACTCTCTGACATTGCGAGAAGCCGAACCGGAAGCGGATCAACCGCATCCAGGCCAATCACCGTACCTTCTGCCACGTTTTGGGCGCCTTTGGTCTCTCTAAACTGGTGATCGAAGCTCCTGTGGGGGCTTGGATCACGTCGGGAGACCCACATGTCAACAGAACTCATCATCAATGCTTCGCTGCCTGAAACGCGCATCGCGCTGACCGAGGACGGCGAAATTCAAGAACTTCTCATCGAAAGAGCCTCAGACAAAGGCATCGTCGGCAACATCTACAAAGGCCGCGTAACCCGCGTGCTTCCCGGGATGCAGGCCGCGTTCGTCGACATCGGTCTCGAGAAAGCGGCGTTCCTTTACGTCGACGACGTCTACGTCCACTCCGAGATCTGGGAAGAGGACGAAGAGCCTGCTCCGACCGAGGACACGCAGCCGGTCGTGGTCGCGGCTTCGGGCGACGCGGCTGAGGCAGCCGTGGCCTCCGAGGCGCCCGTGACGTCGGGTGACGAAGCCACTCAAAGTGAAGCCATTGAAGGCTCAGCCGGCGAAGGACCGGTGACCCAGGCGGAGCCCCTGTTGGCGGACGAGATGCAGGATGACGACGAGGATCTGGATGCCGCCGTGGAATTGGATTCCGACTCGGATCTAGATTCCGATGCGGACCTGGACTCCGATCTGGACGGAGATGATGCGAGCGACGTTCCTGGCTATGATCTCGATGAAGACGATGACGGCGACGAAGATGACGACGACGATCAGGGTCCGGTCGGCATGGGCCCTGGGCCAGGGGGCGATGACGAGAATGGAGATCACTTAGGTGACGAGGGCGCCGGCAACCGCGCGCCCGAGGGTACGATCGCTCCTCCTTCCAGCGACGATGACATCGGCAATCGCGCCTCCGCCGAGAGCGGCTCGCGCGAGCAAAGCGCGGCAGGCCCGAATCAGGATCAGGATTCCTATTACACGCCTCAGGACGACACGCAGGATTCGAATGAGTCAGAGAGCGATTCCGAAGAGGCTGAAGATGAAGGTGGCATGGCTGCCGAGCCCGCTGGCGAAGGCGCTTCAGCGGACGGCGACAGCGAAGAGGGCCGGGCACGTCGTCGTCGAGGCCGCCGAGGCCGCCGCGGGGGACGCAATCGCCGGCGTGATCGCGAAGGGGGCGCTCAGGCCCCAGGCGTGAGCGCAAAGGGTGTCCCGGCGCAGGCCGAGGGTCAGCTCGATGGGGCTTATCCCAATGAATTTTACGAGCAGGTTTCTGATACCGGGCGCGTTGAGTCCGATCGCTCGAGCCTGGGCGGCGAAGGCCAAGCTCCCAATACCCGCGAAAACCGCCCACCCGTGGCTCCGTTGGGATCGAATCAACCGGGCGTCGAG
>CAYNDM010000375.1:0-2658 GCA_964395265.1 uncultured Bacteriovoracaceae bacterium | reverse complement strand
ATCCAGGGACACCTGTCAGAAACTCGAGGCCACCCCAGCCCTCCTGTGCCGCCCTTCTCAGGAGAGTCGATACGGCGACCGCCGATCCGGTTCGAATCCGGTCAGGAGCTTGCAACGATATCTCGATATTCAGTCGAGAGGCCTTGATCACCAAGCCATCGAAACCCTGATCGGATGCCAGGATATTCGAACCGGAGCCGAGAATGAAAACAGGCAGGCTCCCGCTCGTCGCATCGATGGCGCGTCCCAGCCACTCGAGGTCCTCCAGGCTCTTCGGGACAGCCAGGCACGAAGCGGGTCCTCCGATTTGATATTAGGTATGTCGCGAAAGCGGCTCATCCAGGAGCAGCTGCCCCTGGAAGGAATCACGATGCTGTATGATCCATTGACGGAAATCGGTGGTCATGGATCACTCACCCGGACGCGTGGAGGCCAATCCTTCAATCAGCTGATCAGGAAGCCTCGTGATGCTTCCCGCCCCAAGGCAAATCACCAGATCCCCTTCGGCCAAGAGCTCATGAACCCGCTTCGAGGCGTTTTCGAGGGATCCGACATACTCCACCTTGCGAGACGACGAGGTCGCGCGAGCGATCTGCTTGGCCAGGAACTCTCCCGTCACACCCGGGATTGGATCCTCGCCAGCCGAGTAAATATCGGTCAAAAGCAGGATATCCGTGTCCTGGAACGCATGAGTGAACTCCGTCTGGCAATGGAGCGTCCGGGAGTAACGATGCGGCTGGAAAACCGTGATGATCCTTCCGTTCCAGTATGATCGCGCCGCCGCCAGCGTCGCCGCGATCTCGGTGGGATGGTGCCCGTAATCGTCCACAATGATCTGACGCTTGGCCTCATCCCTCCAACGAAGATCGAATCTCCTTTTCACCCCCGAGTAGGTCTTCAGGCCCTCGGCCACGCGGTCAAAGGGCACGCCCAGGCGAAGCGCCAGGATGATGGCCGCCAATGCGTTCATCACATTATGCCTGCCAGGAACTCGAAGCTCGACCGAACCCAATGCCTCGCCGCGATCGCGAACCACGAAACTCGAGCTCATTCCATGCACTTCGATTTGCTCCGCCCAGTAATCGAACGCCTCCGAAAAGCCGTAGGTCACCACGGGTTTGGTGAATCGAGAGAGCACGCGCTGCACGCCAGGATCTTCTCCGCAAACCGCTGCCAATCCATAGAAAGGCAGCTTCGCGACGAACTGAACGAAGGCATCATCGACGGCGGTGAGGCTTCCGTAGTGATCGAGATGATCATTGTCGATATTGGTGATCACGCCGTATGTCGCCGGAAGCTGCAGGAAAGAGCCATCGCTCTCGTCGGCTTCGGCTACAACGTATTCCCCTTGCCCAAGCTTCGCGTTTCCCCCGAGCGAGTCGACTTTTCCCCCGATCACGAGCGTGGGGTCCAATCCCGCGTGAGTGAGGATCGTCGCCAGCATCGACGTCGTACTGGTTTTTCCATGAGTGCCTGCCACGGCGATTCCCAGTTTTCCGCGCATCAGCTCGCCCAGCATTTCAGCTCGAGGGATCACGGGAACCCTCGCTCGCTTGGCGGCGATGACCTCGGGATTATTGGTTTTCACCGCCGACGAGATGATCACGACATGGGCTCCAGAGACATTGTTCTCGCCATGACCGATGAAGATCTTCGCTCCGAGCGCGCGAAGGCGGCGGGTTGTATCGGTGTCTTGCAGATCGGATCCTGTTACCTGATAACCCTGATTCAGAAAAACTTCGGCAATGCCGCTCATTCCGATTCCGCCGATACCGACGAAATGGAGCTGCGTCTGGCCCTTATCATGCGTCATTGA
Organism: uncultured Bacteriovoracaceae bacterium; assembly: GCA_964395265.1. GTDB lineage: Bacteria > Bdellovibrionota > UBA1018 > UBA1018 > UBA1018 > CAYNDM01. The sequence continues at coordinate 842 of CAYNDM010000375.1, read as the reverse complement.
AACTACCGCCTTGCGGTCAATATAACGCTCCAGACCAAAGCGCACAACCGGGAACTCCCCGGCGCTTCATGAGCATCAAAAGGCAAGGGCACCGGACCCGATGGCCCGGTGCCCTTGGACGATCTACGGTCTTCGAGCAGCGCCTAACTCACCTGCTCGCGCACCAACTCCCGAGGGAGCCTTTCATTGTAGAAGCTGAGGTAGGTCCGCAGGTCCATCAACCAGTTTTCGCCCTGCTTGATGAAGGGAATCAGGCGGGTCTGTTCGCCTGTCCTGACCTCAACAAACGCGCGATCGGCGGCGACGGTCTCGTTGCCGCAGGTGGCGTTCTTCAGCTCCGCCATATTCTCCCGGGTCATCTGATGAAAGGCCTGCTCCGCCTTCCTCATTTTCTTGTTCTTGTGCATTTTCCTCGAACCAGTCTGAGGAGACTTACCTGCCTCATCCCCGCTCATTGGCGCCTCGACACCGGCCTGCTGAGTGGCAAGCTCGCGAATGTGGATATAGTTCTGCGCCATCGTGAAGTCGTCCCGTTTGCTGGCATCGAGCAGGGACTGACAAGCCTGCTTCGGCGTTGAGGCTTTCATAGGCATGGCGCTTCCTGACGTGCCCGCCTGATCCTGCGTGCTAGGAACCGTTTCCGTGGTTCCGGGTTCCTGCTCCGGCATCGAATCATCAGCCGGAGTACCCGCCTGCTGATCCTGTGTCTCTGTCATGTCGCTGCCGTTCATCGCCGATTGATCGTCTTGAGGAACGGATTCCTGCGCGAACACCGGGGCTGACAAGGAAAAGCAGCATGCCAAAATGATGGCTCTCGTAAAAAGTTTGCTGTTCATATTGGA
>CAYNDM010000374.1:0-2666 GCA_964395265.1 uncultured Bacteriovoracaceae bacterium | reverse complement strand
CGTAAATCGTCGATACTCCCCGTCTTGATCCATCCTCTCCCTGTGCCGTAAAGGAGGTAGGAGGAAACAAGAGCATGGACAATTCGATTCTGAAGAAGCGACTCAACACATTTCGAGCCGGCAAGTCGGGCCGTCTACAGGCCATCGCGGATGACGTGATCCTGGCCGTTCACCGGGCGTGGGAGAACTGGCCGGGGTCAACTGCCGACTTCTGCCGCGAGGTGGGGGTGAAGCCCACGCAGATGAACGTGATCATCAAGAGCGCAAAGAAGCTCGTTAAAAGCGGCGTGGTCCAGGAAAGCGAGTTCCATGAGGTGACGATGGGAGCAGGAAACGTGTCCGGCTTGACTTCTACAGGACCTTGTACGGCCATCGAGCTGGATTGGAGCGAGGGTCGCGTGATCCGGTTTCCTCGAGTCGACGATCTTCTGGACTTCCTGAAGAAGGCGGCGTGAGGTCAACGCCGTGATCGCACTGAATCGTAGGACCAAGATCTTCGTTTGCAAGGAGCCCACGGACATGCGGGCGTCCTATGATTCACTTTATGCCCGGGCCCGGGATGTCGTGAGACAAGATCCCCGGTCCGGGCATTTGTTTTTGTTCGTCAACCGTGACCGAACGAGCTGCAAGACGCTTTACTACGACGGTACGGGGTTTGTGATCATCTCCAAGCGCCTGGAGCGAGGCCGGTTCTCGCGGGTCAACCCGCTGTTTCATGGCGAGGCGGTGCTGACGGAAGCCGAGTTTGGTTTGTTCTTTGAGGGCGCGAACCTTGAGAAACGGTTCATCGATTCTCCCGGCGAGATTAGGCTCGATCAGAGGCGCTGGAAAACTACACGAATCACCGAAAAACCCTTGCAAACGGTCGCTATGTAAAAGAACGTCGAGTTCGTGAGCGAAGCAGCCAACAAGCCGCAAGACACCGACTTTCTCTTCGACACCGTTGCACTCGATAAGTTCCAGACCCTCACGCAGACGCAGCTCATCGAGTACATCCAGGGCCAGCAGGACCTCATCCAGCAGCTGACGCGCTACAACGCCCGCCTCAAGCGGCGGGCCGAGGAGCTTGAGGACAAAAGCGTTCTCCTGGATGAGCGCCTCATTGCCATCAAAAACGAGCTATACGGGAAAAGCTCCGAGAAAATGGCGGTCCCACACACCGCCGCGGGCGACGATCTGGATGCCCGGACCGAGAAAAAACCGCCCCGTAAGCGTGTACGCCTGCCGAGTGAGCGCTATCCCAATGCCCCGCTGATCGAGCGGCACGTGATGATCGAGAGTCCAGGACCCTGCCCATGCTGCGGCACGACTCTCTCGGACACAGGCCTCACTGAGGACCGGGAAAAGCTCACCAAGATCCCCGAGCAGTTCTTCGTCGTCAGAGAAAAGCGCCATAAGTACGGCTGCGGAAAGTGTCACGGGGGTCTTGTGACCGCGCCAAACCTTCCTTCGATCAAGCCAGGTTCCGCTTTTTCGGACGAGTTCATCCAGGACGTCGCCGTCAGTAAGTTTTGTGACCTGATCCCGATCGAACGCCAGGTGAAGATTGCCGAGAGAAAAGGGTTCTCGGGCCTTCCTCCCCAGTCCCTCATTGAGACGACGCACTATCTCGCCGAGTTCCTGGCTCCTGTTTATGAGAACCTCAAGGCCGAGACGATGGCAAGCCGCGTGCTTCATGCCGATGAAACGCCCCACCGAATGCTCGAGGGGTCTTCGTCCCAAGCCTGGCATTTCTGGGGTTTTTCAGGCCCAACGGCCGCGTTCTTCGAGGCCCATCCCACGCGCTCAGGTGACGTGGCCTCGAACCTGCTTAAGACGGCCAGTTGCGAAGTCCTGCTGAGCGACGTTTTCTCAGGCTACAAGAAAGCCGCGCGCGAGGCGAACGAGTACCGAAGGGCAAGCGACCTTCCCCTCATCCACACGAGCTACTGCAACGCGCACGCGCGGCGGAAGTTCAAGGAGTCGGATGCGTTCCCGGAAGAGCGCGACTTTTTCGTCCGAAGTTATCAGAAGATTTACAAGCTTGAGAAAGACGCACGAGATCCGGACAAACCACCTGAGACCCTTCGCGACCGGCTGATACAGGCGCGGGCCGAGATGCGCCCGATCTTCGAGGAGATGAAGGCTCAAGCCCTGCACAGGCTGCCCGCGTTCTCGTCCAAGAGCTTGATCGGAAAGGCGATGAGCTACTTTCTGAAGAACTATGACGAGTTCCTTTTCTTCACGACCCCGGGGCAGCTCGATGTGCCGATCGACAACAACCCACAGGAGCGGCTGCTCAGGAACCCCGTGATCGGACGAAAAACCTGGTATGGCACGCACTCCAAGCAGGGCGCGAAGACCACCGCGGTGCTGTTCTCGGTCATGGAGAGCTGTAAGCTCAACCGAGTCAACCCCCGCGACTACCTCAGGGCCGTCGTTGCGGCGATCCACGCCGGAAACCCCGCCTTCACCCCCAGCCAGTTCAAGGCGAACTGATCGAGTCCGACTCCTCGTAGTGTATCCCGGGCAGCCTTCCCGCCGACCCAATCGCTCAGGCGGGATCACGCGATAACGTGCGGTTATCGCGAATGGCTTTTGGAGCCATTTGCCTACCCCACGAGAGATGACGACTGACGAACCTGGTCAGGCGGATCTCGTCAAGACGGGGAGTATCGATGATTTAC
>CAYNDM010000373.1:0-2671 GCA_964395265.1 uncultured Bacteriovoracaceae bacterium | reverse complement strand
CCTACGTGCAGCGCAGAGGGAATTCGAGCGAATATGATCCTGGCCCCTCGAAGAGCTCGAAGTGGCCCGAGCTCTTCGGATCGACTCCCAATTATCGCGGAATCGGCAAGAAGCTCCTGGGCACGCAAGGCGGAGAAAAGTTCCGCTGGATTTTCGGACCGATGTGGTACCGCGGCCGCCTTGAGCCGAACCAAGTCAAGGTTTTCATCGTAGGCCAGGAGGGCGCGCAGGATGAGAACGTCACGAATCGGGCGTTCACCGGTTCCACCGGCACGAAAACCCAGAGATTCCTCAATCACCTGGGCATTCGAAAGAGCTACCTGTTCATGAACACCTTCACTTACACGATCAACGGACAGCTCGAAGATGATCCGAACTTCAAGTGGATGGAGCAGGACCCTCGCAGTCCGATCGTGGCTTATCGCCACCGGCTTTTCGATCACATGGCTGAGACCAATCTGGATTCGCTCGCGCTGATCATTGGTGTCGGCTCGGGAGGCAAGGCCTCTGTAGCGACTTGGGTCAACCACGTGAGCGATTTGTACCGCAAGCGGGAACAGGAAAACGGCAGAGTCGTGGATCCAGGCCTCGGAAGATGTTCGGCCGATCGCAACTTGCAGAACTGCGACACGAGCCTGGTCGAGAAGTATTTCGGCCTGAAGAAGAAGCTTCTTGCCGTAGGCGTTCCCCATCCTGGCGGTGCGAATCCGAACAATGGCGGCCTGAACGCTCTCATGAATATCGTTCGGGGATTCACCTTCACTGCGCGGCGGGTGGCGGAGCGGATCAAAGCCGACGAGGACTGGCTGCCGGTTGACGAGGGGGCTCAGCGTGGCGACCTCGATCGGGATTTCCGTTACGGAAATGCGCCGGTTCCGTTCTATGATTTCGCCTTTGGCACCAATTGGCGAATGGGGTCGAGTGGCACTTCGTCGAACCGTCGAGGCGCCGATGCGATCCAGGTCTTTTCGGACGATGGGGAGTACAACCCCGATCGGAGGCTGCACCGCTATGCACGGCTGAATGACGTGGTTAATAGCCAAAGGCCAATTCCAGAGATGCACCGGGACGACCTCCCTTACGAGTCTCCCCGGTTCCATCAAGATGCGCCGGAGCATGTGCTTCAATACGACTACGGTCCTTGCGATGGGCCTGTGAACTCCTGCGAGCTCTCCAGGCTTCTCCAGGGCGAAGTCGAGGGCTACGAATGGCCGAGCGCGGGAGAGTTGGGTGTGACTGCTCACCCTTCATTCGGGCACGGCCCCATCTATCGAGGGCGCCTCCAGGAGGCGCGCGTCTTGGTTTTGGCCGATCAGATGTCTCATGACGATTTGTTCTCAACCCGCGCCTTGACCGGCGACGCCGGGCAGCGGCTGCAAAGCTTCCTGACGGCCCTAGGATTGAATCGTTCGTACGCGATCATCAGGACGCTCCCCTTTGATACCTTGGATCTCAAGCCCGATGCCCGTCGGCAGGCCATCCTGCATCCACAGGTCGTCAAAGTTCGCAACCGGATCATTCAAGAGGTGCTTTCGCAGGGTAAGACGAAGCTGGTCTTGACTCTGGGAGAATTCGCTCGGGAAGCGCGTATAGCTGCAGCAGAGCGATTGGCGACCGAAATGCGGGATTTGCCTTTTTACGATCTCCACGACCCGCGCGAGCCCGACCATCCGGAAAAGTGGAATGCCGTTCTGCAGGAGATTCAGGCAAAGGTCGAAGCGAGGCGACTGGAACTCAATGGGGACACTCGGGGCAGTTTCAGGTACTCCGGCAAGCCTTCGGCGATCGCACGGATCGATTTGCCGATCCACACCCGATGGTGGATGGGAACTTCTGGAAATCGGGCTGGCCGTCCTGTCAACACTCAGACAGGAAAGGTCGATCCGAATCACTATCTGATCCAGGCTCCGAATTGGGTCAAAAGGCTCAGACCAGTTCCGTACAACGAGCCACTTGATCCTCCAGCGGGGAGAGATGGACGGGCCTACTTCGAGGGCGACGATCAGCTCAGTGATCAGTACGGTGCTGACGACTCTGAGCGCGAGTGGTTCACTGAGGATGAAGTCAAAAATGCGGTCAACCAGGTGTTAGAGGAGTTCTCGCCTCGATAAGCCCAACCCGCTTATCTGGTTGCGACTGAGGAGCGCGCCCGAAGCGGCGACGGGAAAGCGTCGTCGCAGGTTTTCATCTCATGGTGCCAACGCGATGTGGTTCAACATCCTCTGCCAGGAGGCGGCGCTCTCGTGAAGACGGCTCGTCGCGAGTGAGTCAGCTCCCTCGCGGTACTCCTCGGAGGTGAGTGGTAGCCAGAAGCCTAGCGCCATGAAACCCTCGAATGCAGCATAGTTCGCTCCGGCGACATGAGCGAGCGTCGCTCTTTCCAAGGCTCCTCGAGCTTGGTCGATTGCCTGGATCAACGTATTCGACGTCGGATCATCAGCCGAAGGGTGGGATGCAGCAGCTACCCGAAGCAAATTCAGAAACGCTCCAAGGTCCCGCGTGGGCGGCGTGGACTGGAAGGTATTCAATTCCTGGAGCATGCGCTTGAGTCGCGAGAGCTCCAGCGGGGGGCGGTTCGCCGCCCAAGGCTCGAACGCATCTGACACCTGGGTCAAGGACGGGATCAGCTCATCAACGACTTGCTCTGATCGCAGCGAAGAATAGGTCAGGT
>CAYNDM010000372.1:478-2711 GCA_964395265.1 uncultured Bacteriovoracaceae bacterium | reverse complement strand
GGCCTCGGCCTGCGACAAGGCGGCGCGGATCAGCGCCTCCAGCCCCGCGATCGCTTTACTCTCCCGGCTGGAGTTCCTCATACGGCCCGGGTCCCTGCCACGAGCAGCGCCACTTACCTCGTCGGCCAGAAGCGCCGCGAAACTCAAAGACGTTAAGTGAGCAGACGTTGGGTCCGTAGCCGTATAGCCGGTGAGCGATAAAAGGCTAGTATTCGATCGCGTCCGGCCACTGAAGATCCAGCATCATGAAGTTCGTGAGCTTCTGGTGATACGCGCGCCGCAATCCCTTCTTGAACGCCCGTCGCAACTTCGGATTGACGACTTCTCCGTGGGTCCGGTAGATCGCCAGCGCCTCGGCGCGCTTGCCCGTCAGATCCAGGCAGCGAGCCAGGAAGAGTTTGCAGACGTGCTTCGTATGCTCGCCTAGATTGCGCGAGAGCGCCTGGTCGAAATAAGCGCGGGCAGCATCGAAGATCTTCATCCTGAACGCGACCAATCCGGCCTGGGTCCAGAGATTTCCGTCGTCAGGGTAAACCTTGAGCGCCTCACGGAGCTTGTCGAGCGTTTTCTCGGCATACCGTGGATCATGCGCGTCCATATGCCAGGCCTGATACGCCTCCCGGTAAAGCTTTACCCCGTCGAAGAGATTCGCGTTCCTGGGTTGATAGCCCCCGAACGCGCGTGGCGCCTCGTTTTTTTCCCAGAAGTCATTCACGCCAACCTCGAGGTAAGGCCCCAGGCCCGTGGGAGACTCGGTGCGGGACGAGACCCAGAACCGCTGCTCCGCCGGATCGAAGACCGCCGACTTCACGGTAGTGACCACGCTCAGGGTAGTGCCGAAAACACGCTCTTCGCCCGTCTCCCAGTCCACGTGGTCGCCCAGCGCGTTCCCCATGAGCTCGGGCGTCAGCCTTCCTCGGCTCTCTTTCAGCAGGTTCCGCATGCGGCAGACGCGTGCCGCGAGATCGCTCGTGCAACCTCCGCTCACCAACGCCTCGGATCCCTGGAGATCGGGAGAGTGAAAGTAATTGGAGTGAACCAGAATTCCGTCGGTCGCGGGAGTAACCCGGGTGCAGCGCGGACTCATCTCGATCACGACCGCGTCGTTTTCCTTCGCGCTCGAGACGACGAATGCCCAATTCACGAATCGCGGATGCTTGCGCGCGATATCCACCGCCTCCCCGATGCTTTTCGCTCGGCAGATGATCTCGTTCCCGATATCCAGCACTGGCGTGCCAGTCAGCGCCACTTTTCTTCCGAAGTGGGCATGAGAAGCGAGCGTGATGCCTTCGCGATTCATCGAGGTCAAACCAGAAGCGTGAACCCCCGCCGAGGTCACCGACACATGCGGGATTTCCGAGGCATCCGTAGGCTCGTGAAAGATCACCACCGGATGCTTTTCCCAAGGCCCGACGATCGGGTAATCCATATTCCTGCTGACGAGCATCCTGCCGCTTTCCGTCCACTCGCCGGTAGCCACCGCGCTCGAGCAGCCCGGGAGACTCCCCTGCGGCAACTCGCCCATCACGTGCTTCATGATCGAGAAGCGGCTGATCAGCATCAGCGACTCGGCCTGGAACAAAGCGTTTCGAAACATCTTGTAGTCCAGCCCGGTCTCGCGCGACATCACTCGCAGGACCTCGCGCGAAACCGGCGTATTGCTCCGATCCATATGCCCCAGCGCGCGCTCGTAAACCCAGAGTATGGAGCGCATCACAGCCGGAATCTGGACGATTCCGGGGCCGCGCCGGATGATCCATTCGTTCTTTTTCGCCAGCGCGGGGATCGCCCCGTTTCTGATCTGCTCCTTGAGCAACTGGGCATGGCGAACGGCGCGCTCGACGAACGATCCCTTCAGACGAAGAAAATGGACGCCACTCTCATATCGGTACTCGTTCATTCGGATACCCCGCTGAATTCCAAAGCCAGCCCGAGTTTCAAGCCCCATTGATATCGGGAATCATAAAACGTGCCCAAGCGCGCGGACCAGGCACCCTTCTTACGGTAGCCGGCCAAGCGTGCAGCTATAAATCCTTCCACAATGTAATCTGGCTTTGCAACCACCCAGTTCGCCGAGAGACCGGGCCCGAGCGCGTTAGCCACCCAAAGCACCCCTTCCGCCCCCGTCAGCGCGTCGAAATCCGTCACTGATTCGCCCTGGCCAACCAAGAGAGCGAGCCGCGGACCTACGGAAATCCAGCGATCCCGGATCGGCTGAATCAGGTAAGCAAGA
>CAYNDM010000372.1:0-468 GCA_964395265.1 uncultured Bacteriovoracaceae bacterium | reverse complement strand
CCCAGACTCGCGTCAGCCGCGTTCAGCCCCGAAACCTGTCGCCACGCCACGCCGACCTTAAAACGACTCCTGGAGGAAGCCGAGCCCAGCTCGTCGGCCCAGCCGTCCGCTCCCAGCACGAGCAGGGACAAAAGCAGGATATTCCTGATCCAGGCTGGGCATGGGTTCATTCGGGGTTCCTGAGATTCCTGATGACGACGGTGCCCGCCAAGTAATCGTGGAGCGCTCGTTTTTGAGGGTGAAAGGCGGTCATGATGAATCCCATGAAGAAAAAGAGATAGGAAGGAATGTACATCAGGGTCCGCGTGATCGACTGCCGGATGGAGATCGGCTCATAGGTGGACTCCGATACCACCTTGATTCCACAGACACGCTTGCCTAGGGTCGCCCCATACTTGAAATGCGACCATGCGTAATAGGGGAACGACAGACAGGCATAAACCCCCGAATTGAAGAATTGGAGAAACT
>CAYNDM010000371.1:0-2717 GCA_964395265.1 uncultured Bacteriovoracaceae bacterium | reverse complement strand
GTTCGGGTCAATGTGGTCACTCCTGGATTTATCGAAACCGAGATGACAGCAGACTTGACTGAATCGCAAAAAGAAGCGATTCTCCGCAGCGTCCCACTCGGCTTTTTAGGCAGTACCGAAGATGTGGCCCAACTTGCCGCCTTTCTCGTTTCACCCGCTAGCCGGTACATTACCGGGCAGGTGATCGGCGTCAACGGTGGCCTTTACATGTGATTTTTGAGAGTCGAGTTCACTTGGGCCCCGGAGGGAAAATGCCGTCCGGCGTCCAGGTTTAAAGTTCAAACCTGAGGAGAAATTAAGCATGTCCGCTTCTGTGGAAGAAAGAGTTCGCAATATCATCTGTGATCAGCTGGCAGTAGAAGCCGATAAAGTCACCCCCACCGCTTCGTTCATCGACGATCTGGGCGCCGACAGCCTCGACATCGTCGAGCTCGTCATGACGATGGAAGAGGAGTTCGATCTCGATATTCCAGACGAGGACGCTGAAAAAATGAAAACCGTTGGCGACGTCACCAAGTACATCGCCAGCAAGGGCAACGCGTAACCCACGCCCTGTCGATACACGAGAGCTGGGAGCTCGCGGTCCGTAATCAGTCGGAAGGTACCAAAGGAATGACTACACCGAATTCAGAGCAGCAGATGCCGAACCGCACCTCTCCGGGGAACCGCCGGAGAGTTGTTGTCACTGGACTCGGTGCAGTCAGTCCTCTGGGCAATACCGCCGGCGAGACTTGGCGGAACGCGCTCGAAGGGCGCTCGGGGCTCTCTCGCATCACTCTATTTGATCCTCAGGATTGCCCCGTCAACATCGCCGCTGAGGTCAAGAACTTCGACGTTTCGCGGCCGATGGGTCCCTTCCGCCCAGCTCCTGGAGTGGAAATCACTCAGGCAGCGAACCCTAAGGAAGCCCGTCGCGTCGGACGCTTCTGCAATATGGCGCTGGTCGCCGGACTCGAAGCCTACGGTGACTCCGGATTGGATTCGCTGCGAGACAAGGTCGATCCTACTCGCATGGGAGTGAACATCGGCGTGGGCATGGGCGGCCTTCCTGAAATCGAGGCCGTGCATGACGACTTCCTCGCTAAGGGTTACAAACGGGTCACTCCATTCTTTATTCCCCAAGCCATTCCCAATATGGCCTCCGGGCAGCTGAGCATCCTGCTGAACCTGCAGGGACCGAATCTCTGCAACGTGACGGCATGCACTTCGAGTGCGCATAGCATCGGTGAGTCCGTTCGCGCCATTCAGCGTGGCGTGGCCGACGTGATGTTCGCGGGAGGCGCGGAGGCCGTGATCAGCAAGCTCGGAATCGCAGGCTTCGCGGCCATGCGCGCGCTTTCGACGCGAAACGATGCGCCCGAGAAGGCCTCTCGTCCTTTCGATCTGGACCGGGACGGCTTCGTCATGGGCGAAGGCTCAGCCGTTCTGGTGCTCGAAGAGTACGAGTTCGCACGCAAGCGCGGCGCGCGCATCTATGGCGAGATCGTAGGCTACGGCCTTTCCGGCGACGCCTACCACATGACCTCTCCCGCTCCTGAAGGCGAAGGCGGCCGACGAGCGATGGAGATGGCGTTGGCCGACTCGCGTTTGAACGCCGAAGAGATCGGTTATGTCAACGCGCACGGAACCTCCACTCCTGCAGGAGACGTCGAGGAATGCCGTGCGATCGCGCGAGTCTTCCCGAAAGGAAGGAATCACCTGCAGATCAGCTCGACCAAGTCGATGACCGGCCATATGCTCGGGGCGGCGGGCGCGATCGAGGCTCTGTTCTGCATTCTCGCCATACACGAAGGGCGCATTCCTCCCACGATCAATGTCGAGAACTTGGATCCCGCCTGCGCGGAGCTGGGCTTTGACTATACGTTGAACCATGCCGTCGACAAAAAAGGCCTCCGCTACGCTCTCTCCAATAGTTTCGGCTTCGGCGGCACCAACGGCAGTCTGATTTTCGGAAAAGTCTAAGCTCCCGCCAGAAGGCGGAACGGGGGCGAGGACAAGGACATCTCGAGGAGACTTTGGACTATGTCCCATCCCAAAACCGTACTTATCGCTTCTGATCATGCGGGATTCGAGCTCAAGGGCGCGATTCAACGCCTCCTACGCGATTACGAATGGCGTGACCTCGGCCCGGCCGATGCCGGCCGAGTGGATTATCCGGATTTTGCCCGCGACCTCGCGGAGAAGGTCTCTGCCGGAGAATCCGAGTTCGGAGTACTGATCTGCGGAAGCGGCATCGGCATGTGCATCGCCGCCAATAAGGTGGATGGAGTGCGGGCCGCTTTGGCTGAGAACCCGGTCATGGCGCGTCTTTCGCGCGAGCACAACGACGCCAACGTCCTCTGCCTGGGGGCGAGGTTCCTGGCGCCGGAATACGCGGCCGAAATCGTCAAGACCTGGCTTGAGACCCCTTTCTCGAACGACCCCCGGCATCTCAACCGGGTTCAAAAGATCTCCGCGATCGAGAAGAAAAACTGATTTGGCTAATGACCTGAACCACGGGAGAGACAACCGACCATGGCACGTTCCAGCTTCCTTCGTGATTTGAAAAGCGCGGACCCGAGCATCTACCAGTCCATTCAAAAGGAACATTCCAGAGAAGAGGAAGGACTGGAGCTCATCGCATCTGAGAACTATGTCAGCCGGGCAGTGCTTGAGGCCCAGGGCTCGATCCTGACCAACAAGTACGCCGAGGGTTACCCCGCCAAGCGCTACTACGG
>CAYNDM010000370.1:0-2740 GCA_964395265.1 uncultured Bacteriovoracaceae bacterium | reverse complement strand
GACAAGGTCCTGGTGGGTATGGTGGCAGCGAAGATCCGGTCGTTTAAAGAGCCCGAGCCTTACCAAGGCAAAGGTATCAAGTATACCAACGAAAAAATTGTCCGCAAGCAGGGTAAAGCTGCGGGTGCGAAGTAAGGGTGAAGTATGGCTACCAAAATTCGTAAGTCGACGAGCTCGAAGCAGCAGGTGCGTTTCAAGCGCAAGCGCCGCATTCGTGCACGCATCGAAGGAACGAGCGAAAAGCCGCGCTTTGTGGTTTTTCGCTCCAATAAGCAACTTTATGTCCAGCTGGTTGACGATACCAAAGGCGCCACCTTGGTTTCTGCTTCCACACTGGAGGAAGACCTTAAGGAAAAGGCTGGAGGCACGGTCGAAGGTGCCAAGCTCCTGGGTGGAATGGTTGCAAAACGTGCTCTGGCAAAAAACATCAGTCAGGTGGTTTTTGACCGTAGCGGATACCTCTATCACGGCCGCATCAAGGCTCTTGCGGATGCGGCTCGTGAAGGCGGACTGAAGTTTTAACCGAGTAACGGAGAAGATTCATGGCAGTCGGACAACAGTCGCATCGTCAGGAAGAATCCGAATTTGAAGATAAGGTGATCCATATTAACCGCTGTGCCAAGGTGGTTAAGGGTGGACGCCGCTTCAGTTTCGCAGCCATCGTCGTCGTCGGCGACAAGAAGGGCCAGGTCGGTATCGGCCTTGGCAAGGCTGGAGAAGTTCCTGAGGCAATCAAGAAGGCAGGCAAACAGGCTAAGAAGAATTTGATGAAGGTGCCGCTGGAAGGCAACACCATTCCTCATGAAGTTCTCGGCCGTTTCGGTGCTAGCCAAGTGCTGATGAAGCCGGCTCCCGAGGGAACAGGGATCATCGCAAGCTCCTCGGTTCGCGCGATTCTCGAAGTCGCAGGGATTCAGAACATTCTGACCAAATCCCTTCGTCGCGATAATCCGCATAACGTCGTTCGCGCGACTCTTGAGGCATTGAAGAGTCTCAGGAGCTTCACTGAGATCGCCGAATCTCGCGGCAAGACTGTCGGCGAAATTCTCTAATTGAAGAGGTCATTATGGCGGCAGCTAAGAAGACTATTACCATTCGTCTGAAAAAGGGCACGATCGCTTGTAATCCCGTGCAGCGAGCCACCGTTAACGGACTGGGGCTAAAGCGTCGGGAGCAGGAGCGCACTCTGGAGAATACTCCAGCTGTTCGTGGAATGATCAAGAAGGTCCTGCATTTGGTTGAAGTAGTTTCCGAGACTCGTTAAGGGATCGGAATTTCTTATTAAATCGAGATGCCCAGGACGGGCTGAATGATAGCGAATTTCGCTCAGGTGACCCAAGGTACGATTCCCTGGGTCCGGTGGTTCGGTTGGACCGCTCGCATGGAAGACCGGTGAATTGAGGAGTATTTGCCATGTTGCGTTTGAACACGATCAAAGCTCAACCCGGTGCAACCCAGAAACGTAAGCGCTTAGGGCGCGGCTCCGGGTCGGGTCTGGGACCTACTGCTGGTAAGGGTGATAAGGGTCAGCTTGCCCGAAGCGGAGGCAGCGTTCGTCCAGGCTTCGAGGGCGGTCAGATGCCCCTCTATCGCCGGATTCCTAAGCGCGGCTTCAAGAGCCTGACCAGGCGTACTAATGCAGTGCTGAACCTTTTCGACCTTGAGAAGTTGGATCCCGCTCAAATCGGTGAGATTTCGCTTCAGTCGCTGGCGGCAGCCAACAAGATCAAAGGCCGCTATGATCGCTTGACCATTCTTGGAACCGGAGACGTGACGAAGGCATTCACGATCAAGGCTCACCGTGTGAGTCATGCCGCCGCCGAAAAAATTCAAAAGGCGGGTGGAAAGGTTGAGTTGCTCCCTATTCCGTGTAATACTACTGCCCAAGGTAAGTAATCAGGCCGTATTGGCCATCTTCATCGAAGAGGGGACCGGTAACCGATGGCTGGGATCGAAGGGCTAGTCAAGATCACTGAACTCAGAAAACGCATTATTTTCTCGCTAATGATGCTTGCCGTGTACCGCATCGGGGTTCATATCCCGACTCCCGGTATCGATGGCGAGGCCCTTCAGCAGGTCTTCGCGAATATGAAAGGAACCATCTTCGGATGGTTTAACCTCTTCAGCGGCGGGGCCCTTGAGCGTTTCAGTATCTTCGCGTTGGGCGTCATGCCTTACATCAGCAGCTCGATCATTTTCCAGCTCCTGACCGTAGTCTGGCCCTACCTCCATGAGCTCCAGAAGGAGGGAGATCAGGGTCGCAAGAAGATCACCCAATATACCCGTTACGGTACCGTGCTCCTGGCGCTCATTCAGGGCTACGGAATCGCTGCCGGGCTCGAGCAGTATACGAACCCAGTGGTGGTCACGGATCCCGGTATGTCGTTTCGCCTGTTGACCATGATCACTCTCGCCGCTGGAACGGTGTTCTTGATGTGGGTGGGTGAGCAGATGTCCGAGCGCGGGATCGGCAACGGCATCTCGCTTCTGATCTTTGCGGGGATCGCGGCGGGTATTCCCGGCGGGATCGGAAGCACCTTCAGCCTTTATCGCTCGGGTGAGTTGAGCTTCTTCAAGATTCTGCTGGTCCTGGCTGTGATCGTCGCCACATTTTTCGTGATCATCTTCGTCGAGCGGGGCGCTCGTAGGATCCCGATTCAGTATGCCAAGCGAATCGTGGGACGAAAGGTGTACGGCGGACAGAACACCCATCTTCCGCTCAAAGTGAACACTTCCGGCG
>CAYNDM010000369.1:0-2765 GCA_964395265.1 uncultured Bacteriovoracaceae bacterium | reverse complement strand
TCCAGCGCCTCGAGACCCTGTCGTAGAATATCGGCTTGCTTGCGTGCATGCCCCGCGAAAGCCTTGGTCTCGGGCTCCCCGAACTCCGTGCAGCACGCGCCGCCGAATCCTCCACCGAATCCTTTGATTCCCATGATTCCCACGCTCACGTCCCGGACTTGGATGATAGTCGACTCTCCTTCCAAGCACAGGACGCCAACGTCCTCGAGGATATCGCGGATCTCGTCCTGTCGATCGCTGTGGTAATCGTGATTGCCGAAAACCGTGACTACGGGCACGGGCACGCGCTTGAGATCACCCGCCAGCGCTTGGGCCTCCTCCGGAAGCCCCGCTTGCGTGAGATCGCCCGCGATCAGGAGCAGGTCCGCTTTGCCGCCCAGCGCCTCGAAGTACTTGCTCAATCGATTCCTCGAAGCGCGGTCATAGTGGACATCCCCCACGGCGGCTACGCGGATCACGTGACCTCCTCGACCTCAGTTGGAGCGGAGAAATCCATGACACGAATCTGGTTTTCCACGAGCGAATCAGGAAACTGCTCCCGAGTCACCTGCTCGACCGCCAAGCGCCTCTCTTCGGTCATGACCTCGCCTCGAAGAAGAAACTTGTCTTCGGCCAATTCGATCTGGATATCCAGCTCGTGGGTCCTCGGATCAGTGGCGATGACCTGCTTGAGCTGCGCCACTGAATTCGAGTCAGGCCGATGAGCGCCCCGCAAAGTGGCTCTCTGCCTCGTCGGAGCGGCAGCGCCCATCGATGGCGCTTGTCCCACCTGCGCGCCCTGTCGGAACTTGGGCGTATCGCCGAAGACGATGCGGTAGAATTCGTCGATCACGTGTTTTGGAACGAAAATGTCGTTGGAGTGCGCATACACCAGCAGACTCAGGAGCCTGCGCGGGGCCCGGCGCCCCCCTCGGTGAATGAGATAGTCCCAATCGAGCGTGGCGTGCGAGAGCAGAGCGAGCGCATCGTGCCAATGTCCCGGCGTCAGCTCGCTATGAGCCAGGGCCTTGATCACCAGCAGATCCTCCGGCGCGACCAGCCGGAGCTGTCTCCCGTGGAACTCGGCCTTGATCGTCCGTTGGAACATCTCATTGTCCAGGTAGATCTCGCCCTTGGACTTGAAGATGATATCGACCAGGATATTGTCCTTGTACGCCTTATAGAGCCAGCTTGGATCCGTCTTCTCGGTCCGAAAGCCCCTTTTCGCGAGGGCTCGAAGCGCGATCTCCGTGTCCTCGGGCCGAACAAACACATCGATGTCATGCGTGGACCGGGGCCTTCCCAGGCCTCCCGAGGCGATCCCTCCGATGAATGCGTAGTTGATCTTCGCTTCTTCGAGCGCTTCGACCGTCTCGCCGAGGACACGGTTGAAGCGCTCATTGAGCTCAGGCTGATCCGTGGTGATCTTGACGGCTTGCATATGGCTCCCTTGTATCAAGTCCCGCGCCAATTCCGGGATGGGACGCGATGCTCCCTCGTGGCGTCCGCTACGGATTGCCGCGGGTTTCGCCTCGAAACGCGGAGGCTTCATTGAAAAACGAATGGCTTTGGGCCCGAGGCAGCGGGTCCGCATTCCGAAGCGCCGCATCGCTCAATAAACACTAGATAATTAAATAAGTTCGAAAAACCGCTTCAGGGCTGACTTGGAGGCGCTGGCAGGCGGTCCATCCAACGCACCGGCCTGCCCTCCGGGGAATACCGCTTGCACCAACAGGGATCAAAACCGTTCAAGCGAGATCGAGTGACTTAAAGACAAACCTCAGGGAGGAATTATGTCGAATAGCAGCCAGAATTGGGGCGAGCGGGAGGAGCAGACGCTGCCGGACAAGGACCGTCCGACCGAACAGACTGGGCCTGGAACGAATCAGAGCCAGAGTCAAAACCAGCCGCAAAGCCAGAGCCAGCCTCAGGGCCAGCCCGGGCAGAGTACCGAATCCGCTGGCCAGCAGCCGGCTCAAAGCCAGGCGCAAGAAGCCCGGCCGACCCAGGAGTCCAGGCCCGTCGAGCGCAAAAAAGGCCTGCGCGGAACCGCCGCGATGGATCCCAAGACCCGCCAGGAAGTGGCGCGCAAGGGCGGCCAGGCCGTTTCGCGCAACAAGCAGCACATGGCTGAGATCGGGCGTAAAGGAGGACAAACCGTCTCGAAAAATCGCGAGCACATGGCCGCGATCGGCCGGAAGGGCGGAGAGGCCTCGCGCGGTCATCGCTGAGCAGAGGCCCCCTAACCGGCCCGGCCCGCCATTGACAGTCGAGTGAGGAAACTCCTGTCGAGGCGGGCCAATTTCGCCAGCGATTACGCGGCGTCGCCGGCCTCACTTACAATACTTTTACATCCGCATCGCGCTCCCTCAGGCAAGATCTGAGTCATGCGCAACCGAATCAACATACCGGCCTCCCTTCCGTTCTTCGCTATGCATATCGCAGTGCTTCTCGCCTTCTTCCTTCCTTTCAGCTGGGAACTAGTGGGACTGTGCGCAGCGGTCTACTTCGTCAGAATTTTCGCGATCACCGCGGGGTACCATCGCTATTTCTCGCATCGGTCATACAAGGTGGGCCGGATCACCCAATTCCTCCTGGCGCTGATCGGGACGACCGCCACTCAGAAAGGCGTACTCTGGTGGGCGGCGAACCATCGGCACCACCATCGCTTCTCCGATCTACCGCAAGACATCCACTCTCCTGTCCAAAGCAGCTTTCTCTGGTCTCATGTGGGCTGGATCCTCAGCGATCGCTATAACGAGACGAAATGGGAGCTGATCCAGGAC
>CAYNDM010000368.1:0-2792 GCA_964395265.1 uncultured Bacteriovoracaceae bacterium | reverse complement strand
TCCCTGCTCGGCATCCCGCTCGCCACGCCGTGGGTCTTCTTCATCGGCCTGGCGACCGTGACCGAGGAATACCAGGCCAGGCTGAAGCTGAGAGAAGCTCTCCTGGTCGCGTTCTTCCTGGGAGGGCTCGTGGTCCTGGGAGGGCTCCAGGATTGGTGGTTGGAGCCGCTGCTGGCTTCCTTGGACGAGTCCTCTCTCTTCGTCGGAGCCACTGCGCTGACTGCCTTCACGGACAACGCCGCTCTGACCTACTTGGGCTCCCAGGTAGAGGGAATCTCGGACGCATTCAAGGTGAGCTTGGTGGCTGGAGCGATCGCCGGCGGCGGCTTGACCGTCATCGCCAACGCTCCTAACCCCGCGGGCTTCGGCATTCTCAAGGAAAGCTTCGGGAAAGAAGGGATCAGTCCCCTAGGGCTTCTGCTCGGAGCGATTCCGCCGACGCTCGTGGCGATGGCATGCTTCCGGTTTCTGCCTCACCTCTAGCGATCGTTCCAAGGCGCGACCGACATGGATCATTTCAGCTCGCGCTTCGCGCTGGTATTGAAGACGCGGAAGGTTCGCGAGGCGGGTACGCGGCCTCCGTCCTCTTTCGAGCCTTGCAGGCGCTCCATCTCGTACAGACGCAGATACCAGTAATAGTTTCGCGCGATCGAGGCGACGTACTCGCGGGTCTCCTTGAACGGGATCAGATCCAGAAAGACGAGACGGTTGTCGGTGGGATAGCGTTGCTTCCACTCGTTCACCCGCAAGGGACCGGCGTTGTAGGCAGCCAGGGCATGCTCGACGTCCCCTTCATAGAGCTCCAATAGATAAGAGAAGTATTTCACACCGATCCTGACGTTGGTCTCAGGGTCGAAGAGCTGCCGCTTGGAGACCCTCCTCTCCATCCGCCTGGCGGTCGCGGGCATCAGCTGCATCAACCCTCGGGCGCCGGCCCTGCTCACCGCCCGCTGATTGAACGCGCTTTCCTGGCGAATCAGGGAAATCACCAGGAAAGGATCCACTGCCGCCCCTGTATTTCGAATCAGCTCGAAATCCCTCAGAGGATAGAGCATCTCGAGAGTCGACTTCGTGATCAGGCCGGGTTGTTCCCTGAGGATCGCCGTCATCAGCGAGAATTTGCGCAGGATATCCCCGGAGCGCATCAGCAGCACCGAATAGTAGAGCTGAAATGGGATCTCGGCTTTCCTCACCTGCTCGAGCCCGAGCTCGAGAGCCTGGAAAGAGTCATCGGGCATCCCCAGGCTCTGGAGCGCTTCGGCCGCGCGAACGATGGCGTTGAGCCCGGGTTCCGAGCCGGACCTGAACTGAACAAGAGGATCCTCGGCGCTCACCACCGGAAGATCAGCCAGCGTCGGAGCGCCGCCCGCCAGCAGCGCATGCAGGCTCAACGGCGCCTCGCGCAGGAGGCGTTCGAGCAAGCTTCGCTCCAGTTGTTGATCGGCCATGGCCTTAGCGGCCTGGATCCGCCAGTAAAGCACTCGAGAAAGATAATCCTTGGCTTCTGGCAGATCCTGGATTTTCGCGAAAAGACGATCGGCTTCCTGAAGATCGCCCCGCCAGACCTTCATCATGCCCAGACGAAAAGCGGCTCGGGCGAACGAAGTACTTGGCTCGCACTGGACGGCGCGGCCATACAGCGACTCGGCCAGCTCTCGATACGTCTCTTCAGGAAACTCGCTCTCGGCCTTCATGCCCAACGCGGCGTACAGCGCGCTAGACCTGCAGCCGTCTTCGGATAAAAGCTTCTCGGACAGACCCTGAAGCCCGGAGAAACCGGAACGGCCCTTCAACGCTGCGATGAGCTCTGATTCGCTCGCTCGGGCGAGCGCCTGGAGATCTCCCTTTCTCAGGCTCCTGCGCACGGACGCGATGACTTTTCTGGAAACTCTCGTCCGACGCGTTCGTTTCGAGGAAGCGGATCGCGCGGGAGCCAGTAAACAAAACGGGTTCTCCTCCTGCGGATTGGACGCGGCTGTCGTGCAAGAGGCCGGGTGAACGGACTTCCGGCTGAATGATCTTTTCCACCGGAGGTACTCTTCGGCCTGAGCTTTGAGGGATTCGCTGGCCGACGGAGGCTCGATCCGCATCCCATCCAGGTTTTCAGCAAGGACCCGTGACAACGGGATCGGATCGCTCAATCCACGCTCCTCCGAAGAGAGCGTCGCTTGCGTCGCAGTGGTTTCTGATGAGTGCTCCGGATCGGACAATCGAGCCGAGTCCTGCGTCGAGGCGCAGCCCAGGGAGAGCGCCAAACTGATCCACACTACCCCACGGCCATAAGTCCGAGTCATCCTTGAGTCCCCCGTGCCGATCCTTGGCTGGTCATTTCCCTTCATTGATTCTGTCACAGGCAGCTAAAGGGTCAATGCGAACCGCAAAGCCGCTGCTGCTGAGCGCGAAATCTGCATTAGCCTATTGAGTCGGAGGTGATCGACCTATGGACGAAGTCGCCTGGCTAAGCTCGTTTGGGGCGGCGCTTTTTCTCATCCTGCTTTTCGCGCTCCCGTTGATCCTGATTCTCGGAGTGGCAGCTTTACGACGCAGGCGTGCGAGCCAAGACAAACATCACTTTCTCACCGACGATTTTCAGGAGTCATCTAAACCCCCGTCCGACCAGGATCGGCAGGCGGGCTAAAACAGGGGGCCGACGCCATCCACGGCATGCGCCTGAACATCAGCTCGAGATGCGGCGAGCTTCAAGGATGAACTGGATTCCATCTCGCATCTCACACTCAACTCATTAGAATTTTAGGATTTTTATAAAAAAGAGACTCTGAACAATTCTTAAC
>CAYNDM010000367.1:0-2825 GCA_964395265.1 uncultured Bacteriovoracaceae bacterium | reverse complement strand
CTACCGAAACCACACCGCCTTTCCGAACAGAGTTGATCGCCCATGTCAGCGCGGTCGCCGCGCCGGCCTGAAGCTTGAGTCGTACTCCAGTGAGGGTCTGAAGGAGGCTTCCGTCGGCCTCCGCACCGACTGCGTCGATGCACACGTCGGGGCCCAAGCCATCCGTGATTCGTTTGATGTGGAGCACGGGATCGTCGATCGACAGGAAGTTGATCGTCTCGCATTGGGCGAAGCGCTTGACGAATTCCAATCTGTAGTCCAGATGGTCCACCACGATCACCCGTCCCGCTCCCAGTAGCCAGGCTGATTTCGCGGCGAAGATCCCGACCGGCCCCGCCCCGAACACGACTACGGTGTCTCCTTCGGCGATCTCGCCCATCTCAGCGGCCTGGTAGCCAGTGGGAAAGGAGTCTGTCAGCATCAGCGCGTCCTCTTCGGAAACACCTTCAGGGATTTTCATGGGGCCGACATCGGCGAAAGGAACGCGAACATATTCGGCCTGCCCACCGTCATATCCTCCAGTCGTGTGCGAGTATCCAAAGATCCCGCCTACCGCGGTCGCGTTGGGATTGACATTGTGGCAGTTTCCGTAGAGCTCGTTCGCGCAGAAAAAGCAAGAGCCGCAGGCGATGTTGAATGGAACCAGGACGTGATCGCCTGTTTTGAGGCTTCTCACGGAGGATCCTACGTCTTCGACGATTCCGGTGAACTCATGGCCGAAAGTCGTTCCGACGCGTGTATCAGGCACCAGCCCATGGTAAAGGTGGAGGTCTGATCCGCAGATAGCGGCGCGAGTGACTCGAACGATCGCATCGTTCGGATGCTCAATCTCCGGCATTGGCTTGTTCTCGAGGCGTACGCGGTACGGGCCGCGATAGGTCATAGCTCGCATGAAGCGCTCCTTCGAATTTGGGCTCGCTTCTTTCTTGTGCAAGCCAAAGGCCCCAAGGGGCGGGCGGCCGCTCGTATCCGGTCCCCACGGCGAGCCGCCTATTTTTTGCCTGAATCGAGGAGAATACAGGTATTATCGAGTCCAGGCGCCTCGGTATGACCCAATTCCTGATCTTCTTCGCGATCGTGATCGCATCGTCACTTTTCTTGACTCGCCCCGTTCGAGGGCGTGTACCGGCTTGGCTTCGAATCTTCTTTCCGTCATGGCGCTTTTTCGAGGAATTCGTCTCTGTGCCTCAGCTACGGTTCCGCGTTTTGACGGATCACGAAGAGCCCGTGCCGTGGCAGGAGCCTTTGCTTCCCAGTTGGCGCGGTGCAAGCGGGCTCTTCTTGAACGCGGAAGGGAACCTGGCGCTTGCATGCCAGACCTTGCTGGAGCGATTTCTCACAGAGCTCGAAGACGCCTCCGATGAGGAGCTTGAGAACGTGATTTCGATGGTATCCTATCGATTGATCCGAAACTGGGTGGCCGCGCTGATTCGATCCCAGTTCCCGGAGCAGGAGTCTCGACACTTTCAGTTCAAGATCGTCAAGGACGGAACAGAGATCGTTTTGTCGCCCTTGCATGAATTGACGGAGAGGGGCATCGATTGATGACTCCAGTTCTTGCGTTGACCTGGGTAGAAAGGATTCTCGCGGTTGCCGTTGTTCTCCAGTCGGTGGAGTTGATCCAGATGCGAAAGGAAGCTTACTCCTCAGACGGAGTCTGGTCCTGGAGCGTCTTGAGGGCGGAGTATCTCGGATATCCTCGACCGTTGCTCAAGGCATTCGACTGGCTGATGGATGAGTCGGGATTCACGTCTATTCTGATCGCTCGAATCATTCTTGCCCTTTCGCTCTTCTGGTTCCCTCACTTCGTCACGGCTCTTCTTCTGCTGCTTGCCACGACGTTGGTTTGCGTGAGATGGCGAGGAAGCTTCAATGGCGGCAGCGACTATATGACGATGGTGATCTTGACGGGAGTCTGCGTTGCCCGCGCGGGAAACGAGCCGCGAAAGCTCATCGAGGCGGGCTTGGCGTATATCGCGATCCAGCTTTGCCTGTCCTACTTCATCGCGGGAGTGGTGAAGCTCAAGGTGCAAGACTGGCGGTCGGGCAGCGCCCTCGTTCGGCTCATGGAGGCGGGCGCTTATGGAATCCCGAGATCGGCACGGGAGTTCGCAAGCAAGCCCGGAGTCGCCTTTACCGCAGCTTGGGGAGTGATGTTTTTCGAGATTCTGTTCCCGCTGAGTCTATTGGGTTCTGGGTTCGCGGCGATCTTTCTCGGGGCCGGAATTTTTTTCCATCTGGTTAACTATTATTTCCTGGGCTTGAACCGATTTGTCTTCGCCTGGACTGCGGCCTATCCGGCGCTGCTCTTCTTGAGCCAGGTGCTTCGGGCGAACGGAGGCAACCCCTGATGAAATTGAAATGGCTGCTCGGCGCCGGCATCTCGATCGTACTTTGGAGCACGCTTGCGGTCCTGAGCGCCCGTTTCTCGCAGATTCCTCCGTTTCTGCTGTTGGGAGCGACGCTTTCGATCGGAGCCCTGCCGTCGGTGGGGGACTACCGGGAATGGTTCCGCAGGCCGGCGCTCCTCGCGTTCGGAGTTGCGGGGATCCTGGGTTTCCACTTTTTCTTCTTCATGGCTCTTAGCCTAGCGCCTCCTGTCGAGGCCAATCTCGTGATCTATCTCTGGCCGCTTTTGATCGTGTTGATCTCGCCGTTCGCATTGGAAGGGTATGCGTTGCGAGCCCATCATGTCATCGGCGGAATAGTCGCGCTGCTTGGAGCTATTCTCGCGGTCACGCAAGGCAGACTCCAAGTTCAGTCCGCGCATTGGCCGGGCTATCTCATGGCCTTCCTGGCTGCCCTGACGTGGACCTCCTATTCGG
>CAYNDM010000366.1:0-2833 GCA_964395265.1 uncultured Bacteriovoracaceae bacterium | reverse complement strand
CCTCAAGATCGAGGACCAGAAGGAGGGCACTGGTGCTGCGGCGACTCTAGGAAAAGAAGTCACCGTGCACTATACCGGCTGGCTCACTGATGGGACCCAGTTCGACTCGTCGCTCGGTCGTCAACCGATCACGTTTCGCCTGGGCACAGAAAAGATCATCCAGGGTTGGAACAAGGGAATCGAGGGAATGAAAGAAGGAGGAAAGCGCAAGCTCACGATCCCACCGGATCTCGCCTACGGCGAGCGAGGCGCCGACCCCGTGATCCCTCCCAACGCCACTCTCATCTTCGAAGTTGAGCTTTTGAAAGTCGAATAACGAAAGGAGAACTATTCAATGGAAAACAACGAAACCGAAGGCAAAACCGAAATCCTGGTCGTCGCATCCAAGCTGAAGAGCTACATCAAGGACAAGGCGGGAATGAACACGTCCGCAGCTGTCATGGGCGTCCTTTCCGACAAGCTTCGCCAGATGTGCGACAACGCGATCGCAGCCGCTCAACGCGACGGCCGCAAGACCGTGATGGATCGCGACTTCGAGTGAAGAAGGGGGTCCTCTCCATGCCGAAAAGGAGGAAATCGGCATCGAAGCCAGGCCCTCAAGGATACCTGCACGGCTATTCTCGCCAGGAGCAGGAACGCCTCTACAAACAAGCGCGGTTCCTCGAACCCGACGTGTATCGCAACGTCGACTTTTCGAAGCAATCCCGCATCCTGGAAGTGGGATGCGGGGTTGGAGCGCAAACTGAAATCCTTCTCGAGCGCTTCCCTCACATCCACATCGACGCCATTGACTCATCCAAGGTTCAGATCGCCCGCGCCAGACGGCATCTCGCTCGGGCGATTCGTTCCAAAAGAGTTCACGTTCAAGTCGCTGACGCGCGGAAACTGCCATTCCCTGACAACGGGCACGACGGCGCCTTTCTTTGCTGGTTTCTCGAGCATGTCAAAGACCCGGTTCAGATCCTGAAGGAGATCCGACGCAAATTGACCACCGGCGGAGTGATCTATTGCACCGAGGTCATGAACGCTTCTCTGTATCTCAATCCCTATAGCCCGGCGACGCTGCAGTACTGGTTCGCATACAACGACCATCAATGGAATCTGGGAGGAGATCCCTTCGTGGGCGCGAAGCTCGCCAACTATCTTCTGGCCGCGGGCTACCAAAACATCCATACCGAAGTGAAGATCGATCACTACGACAACCGAACTCCTAAGCTTCGCGCTCAGTTCATCGAGTATTGGACCGCTGAGCTGCTCAGCGGATCGGCATCGCTCATCTCTTCCGGTCGGGTCACGTCCGAGCTGGTCGAGACGATGAAGCTCGAGCTCGAGAGGATCAAAGAAGACCCGGATGCCGTTTTCTTCCACTGCTGGATCCAGGCTCGGGCACAGGCTCTCTAATGGCGATCCAGAAGGAAATTC
Source organism: uncultured Bacteriovoracaceae bacterium (assembly GCA_964395265.1). GTDB lineage: Bacteria > Bdellovibrionota > UBA1018 > UBA1018 > UBA1018 > CAYNDM01. The sequence goes on along the minus strand of CAYNDM010000366.1, from coordinate 1,411 downwards.
CCGTCAGTCGCCCCGCTCTCCAGGCCATCTACGCTCGAATCGGCGGAGAGGCCAAGCTTCGTTCCATTCTGCGGCAGTTTTACCGGAAGATGGCGGATGATCTGCTGATCGGCTTTTTCTTCGAAGGGAAGAACCTGGATGCCATCGCGGATATGCAGGCCGCGTTCTTGATGCGGGCCATGGGAGCCAAGCCATCCTATAGCGGGAAGCCTCCGGCCCAAGCACATGACGAGCTCGCACCGATCCTGGCGGGCCATTTTGACCGAAGGCTACGGATCCTCGAGGCGACCCTCAAGGAAAACGCCGTAGCCGATGAGGATATACGCACTTGGATCGCCTTCGAGAATGCTTTTCGTGAGGGTATCGTGCGAGAGGAAGGGACTCCCAGCCCAGGCACGCCATCCAAGAAAAGGTGAATTCGCTCGGACCAGGCACTCAGCCAAAGAACGGGAACATTCGCTCGACCCAGGCGTGCCGCCAAAGAATCAGGTGAATTCGCTAAGCTTTGCCTGAAGACTTGCCTGCTGCAGGCGCTGACTGAAGCTGCTTCAGAAGGCCCTCGACCTGAGCCTCCAGCTCGTCGATCCGCTCCTGACCGGCAGCGGTTCGCGTCACTCTCTTACTCTCCTTCAACAGGGCTTCGACCTGTTCCTTCAGGAGCTCATTTTGTTTCATCAGCTCGGCGTTCTGCTTTCGCAGGCCAAGCAACGCACGCTGCTCGCGCTCACGGATATCTTCCTTAAGAAACTTTCCGACCTCGGGGGCTTCTGAGGCACCGGTCGTGCCTCCCGTCGCCGCATCGCCACTGGCCGTGGGAGCTGACGGTGCGGGAGCCGCTGGCGCGGATGCCGACGGTGCTGCCGTAGGTGGCGCAGCCGCGGACGACGCAGGAGCCGATGCTGCTGGAGCGGGAGCTGAGGCGGTCGGTGCGGCCGCCCGCTTGCTTTCCTCGCTTTCGTCCTTGTCTGCCGAAAGAAACGACAGAAGCGCGTCGCTCATTTCCTTAAAACACGCGATGACCGGAGGCTTGGCGTAACTTTCGATCTCCCGCTTCAACGCCGGCGTCACTCCCGAGAGCACGATGCGGCCGGAAAGCTCGCGCGCGAGCAGGTCCAGGTTCGACAGCTCACGCAACACCTGGTGCGGGAGCCGCGGCGTTTCGCCCAAGTGGACGATGATCCGGTTTTTGCCCTTTTTCAAGGCGTCCGCGAGACCCGCTCGCACCACCCGGAGATCCCTCTCGGTCACGGGACCTTCGATCTTCAGGATCTCGATGCCGCGTTTGGTCTCCAGCGATAGTTTCAAGCGAGCCTAGCCCTGTAATAGAAAACCCGCATCAGGTCCCTGCGGGTGATGATTCCGGCAAGCTTGCCGTGGTCGTCCAGCACGGGCAAGCGCCGATACTTCAAGT
>CAYNDM010000365.1:0-2854 GCA_964395265.1 uncultured Bacteriovoracaceae bacterium | reverse complement strand
CGCCAGGGACGCATTGAGCTGGTCGACATGCTTGCGCACTTGAGAGAGGACCTCCTGATCGACGACGACTTTGCCCTGGACCGCAGAAGGCTTCTTTTTCACCTCGTTCAAGACGTCCTCGGCCAGCGTCAGCAGCACGGACATGTACTTGCGCCCATCGCCCACCACGCATGCCTGGCTGATGACCGGGGCTGCCTTGAGCTTCTCTTCGATCGGAAGCGGAGCGACCATTTTTCCGCCCGAGGTCTTGAGGATCTCCTTCTTGCGACCGCGGATCTTCACCAGCCCTTTTTCAGTCAGGCTGCCGAGATCGCCTGTGTGCAGCCATCCACCTTCCAATGCCTGAGCAGTAGCTGCTTCGTCATTGTAGTATCCGACGAAGACATGCCGGCCTCGGCAGAGGATCTCCCCATCTTCCGCGATCTTGAACTCCACGCCGGGAACAGGCCGCCCCACCGTGCCCGCGCTCTCGACTCCAGGCTCGGTCATGCAGATCACGCCAGTCGACTCGGTCTGGCCGTAATCCTCGAGGATCTCAAGCTGCAAGCAGCGGAACCACTTCGACACGTGCGCAGGCAGCGCCGCCGCGCCTGACGCCAGCATCTCGGCCTTGCCCAGGCCCAGCGCATGACGAACCTTCGAGAGCACGAGCTTGGCGGCGAACTTCAGCTGCCCCAAATCGAGGGGGCTGGGGCTTCTGCCCGAGAATTTCGCGTCCGCCACCCGCGCGCCCACGCCGAGCGCCCAGACCGCCAGGTTCTTCTTCAACCCCTTACCGCTGTTCACTTTCGTCTGCACGCCTTCCATCATCTTCTCCCAGAGGCGCGGGACGCTCAAAAGCAGCGTGGGCTGGACCTCGACGATCTCGGTCGCGACATTCTCGAATTTCGTGCAGAAATTCACGGTGTATCGCTGACAAATGCCGACCGCGACGTTCTGAAGCTTTTCGGCTACGTGACAGAGGGGCAGAAAGGAGAACATGGAGCCCGAAGCGAAAGGGAGTTTCCAATACCTGGCAACCATGTCCGACGTGTAGACAAAGTTATCGTGGGAAAGGAGCGCGCCCTTGGGATTTCCGGTCGTCCCGGAGGTGTAGATCATAAAAGCGCCTTCAGTGGGATTCAGCGCCTTGAGATAGTCATCCAGAGTCTTCGCCCCGGGAGCTTTCGAAAGCTTCCGGCCCTCCTCCACGGCCGCCTGGTACCCGATGGCCTTGGGAGAGATGCTGGTATCGTTGTCGAACACGATGTAGAGCCCGATCCGCGACGGCGGATGCTGGTCTCGGTTGCTGCCGAGAATTTTCTCGAAATATTCCTTGTTCTGCACCCCGAGCGAAGTCGCCTGCGTGTGCTCCAGGATGTAATGGATGTCTCGGGTCGTGGAGTTCGGGTAAAGACCCGCCGAACGCGCGCCGACCAGGAGAGTGGCAAGATCAAGATGAACCCATTCGGGGCTATTGTAAGCCAGGATCGCCCCAGCTCCTCCGCGTGTGACCCCTTTGGATTCGAGGAACAGGGCCAGATAGTACACGCGATCGCAGTACTCTTTGGCAGTGATGGTCTTCCACTCGCCGCCCTTCTTATAGCGTTGAGCCGGAGCGTGTGGCGTTTCGGAAGCCCACTTCGCTAGACGATGCAAAACAGTCGGCATAAGTCCCCTTCCCTGTAGGATCCCACTTCGTTAGGCACTGAAAGCTCATGAAATTTGTAGCTTTCAAGCGACCCGTTTGTCAAACGCGGGCGGCTTCGCGATGGCGGACTGGTGTTGAGAGAATGGGCGGGCGGCGCGATGGCGGGGCGGCCGAGAGAGAATAAGCGGCTTCCACCGCGCCCGAGCCCCCTTCAAAGCGCGGATAAATATTTCTGAAGCAAGTCTCGCCCTCTGACGCGAACCTTTAGAACCGACAGGAAGATGAACATTCCGCCCATTTTGCGATCCAGGAACACGACCTCGCGCGGAGGCGGGCGCAGCGCGGACGAAAAGGCCATTTCCACCCCTTTTTTCTTCACTCTTTGAAGAAGATCGCTCGAGCCCCAATCGTACCGGCCTTCCGCATCGAAAAGATCTGTCCGCAAGGGAATTGAGGCGGCGCGCGTCGAGGACGGGTCGGCAAACGGCTCGGCGATCAGAAAACAAAGCTCGGCGAATTTCCTTTTGAGCTCGGCGGTGTCGTCCTCACGCATGAATTCCAGGGCGGAAGCGCCGGCGATCAGAAGCTCCTGATCTTGCAAAAATGCGCCGCGCAACATCTCGTAATACGGATCGAGGAAACGCCTGGGAAACTTCCGGACCGCTCCTAAGTCAAAAAGAATGAGCTGATCCGGAAAAGAAGGGTCCTCACTGAGACGCACCCGATAGTTCCCGAAATGCGGATCCGTCTGCATCTTCTTCAGCTCGAAAAGTTCCTTGAAATAGAGATCCAAGGCCGCAAGCCCGATCGCATTTCGCCTTTCCTGAGACAGCCCGAGGACCTTGGGGTCATCCACCTTCAGGCCCATCTCGAAGCTCGTCGTGATCACCCGGTTAGTCGAGTACTCGGGAAAGGTCTCGGGATCCACGAACCGCGGATCCCCGCTCAACAAGCGACGGACCTCGTTGGTCTCCTCGAGCTCCCGCGCGTAATCAACCTCCTGGTGCAGCATCTGCCGCACCTCCTTGAAGATCCCGTCGAAGCGAGGTCCACTCGGCACAAGTTTCGAGACTGAAAGAATCCTTTTGAGCGCGCTCAAATCGCTTTCGATCGCCTGGTCGACGCCGGGGTATTGGATCTTCATCGCCAGCGTCCGGCCGTCCGATTTCCTCACCGCGCGGTGAACCTGCCCCATCGAACCCGCCGCTTCGGCTTCGATGGGGC
>CAYNDM010000364.1:0-2882 GCA_964395265.1 uncultured Bacteriovoracaceae bacterium | reverse complement strand
AGACTAATCCTAAGTGGCGCGAAGTGGGAGATCAGCACTTCGTGGCTTGCCACCTCTTCGAAGGGGAGTAAGGCAAGAGGCGCCCCTTCATCCCCGCAATGGGATGCTGGAGACCCTTCGCGCGGGACGGCTCTGGCTCAGTCGTCGAGGAGCTGGCGCAGATGCGCGTAGGAGCCCCGCCACGCCGGGGCTTTTGATCCTCGAGTTTTGATCGACGTGAGCTTCTTGTGCTCCCCAACAATGAAGACGCGAATCCCGACTCGAGTCGCGGGCAGGTCCATCTTCACGTCGTCCCCGATCAGGAGACATTCCTCGGGCTTGAGCCCCAGCTCGTCGAGGATCTCGAGATAGTACTCGCGCTCGGGTTTGCAGGCGTGCATTTTCCGGATGTGGGTCATAGAGGCGAACCACTCGGGCTCGATGTCCGCCCATTTCAGCCGCATCTCGACGATCTCGATCGGCCAGACCGGATTGGTTGCGAGAAAGAGAGGGTAGCGCTCCTTGGCCCAAAGCAAGAAGTCCCGGCTGCCCGGTACAGGGTAAAAGTGCTTCTTCAGGCTGGGAAAGATCATCGATACGCCGTCACGGAGGATTTGTCGGCCTTCTTCGAGTCCCACGTTCATGCGTTCCGAAAAAAGGCGGGTCACGCGGATGTCGTTGGTCAGTTCCTTATGCGGGATTCTGAACTCGCGGTTGATCGCGATCAGCGTGCTGATGGATTTGCGCCAGCCGCCGTACTTTCTCATCCGAGCCAGCGCTCGCCGTACGAAGTCAAGGGAGAGCGGCAATGCGCGATTGCCCAGCAAAGTCCCGTCAAGGTCAACCAAAAGCTGTTTGATCGGAGGATCAAGCTTCATTCAAATTCTAGGGGTAACCGGCCGCGAGGGAGAGTTCCAGCCAAATTTTATGTAGCCGCTTGACCTTCGTAAACTCACCTGGGACGTCCACGATCTCGCCCAGGCCTTCACATCCCAACCCTAGCTACAGCACCTCGCGGGTCAGCCAGATTTGCGATGAGTGGTGCCCTGCGACGGCACCATTCGAGTCGTCAGCCCGGGGGTCGCCGAGAGCGGATGATCGCGGGTACCTCGAATGAGGCCGAATCGTCTTGCCACGGTTGGCCAGGTCTCGAAAAGCGAGAGCAGGACAGCGGCGATCACGGGACCGATAAAGACCCCGACGAGCCCGAACATTTCGATTCCGCCGAAGATCGCGAGCAGACTGATCAGAGGGTGAAGCTGCCCGGGCCCTTTGAGGATCATCGGGGGAATCACGTTATCGATCTGTCCCGTGAAGAGTCCTGCCGCCACCATGAGGATGGCTTTGAGAATGGTTCCCTGGGCAAAGAGGGCGATAGCCCCCACCAGCCATACCGGGGTACTTCCCACCATGGGGATCCAGGCGAAGATGAACGTCGCGCCTCCAGCCAAAAAGGCGGCGGGGAGCCCGAGCGCCGCGTAACTGATCACCATGGCGGCAGCCTGAGCGGAGGCCGCCGCGAGAGTCGCCCAAATGGTCGAGACCGCCGTACCGTGAAACGATGAGTAGAGTTTCTGCCTGACGTCCGGGTCCAGAGGGACCTTGTCCCCCAGCCAGTTCAGGAATTTGCGAGAGTCGACCAGGAAGAAATAACAGGAAAGCATGACTAGCGCCATCTGCAGAAGAAGCTGTGGGATGCTGCTCGCGAGTTTCAGCACCAGTGCGGTCGCTTTCTGCGCCGCTGATGCGCCCAGGCTCTTGACCTGAGCTTCGATCTCGGCAGCGTTGAGGGTCAGGGATTCGACGGGAGCCCAGTGTGTGATCCGGTCGATGACGCCTTGAAACGTCAAGCCAGGCAAGGAGGCGATCTGCTCGCCGATAGAGATCGCTTGCTTGACCGCGAGAAACCCGAAAGCGGTCAATGGGCCGATCACCAGAAGCAGGATTCCCAGAGTCACGAGCGACGCCGCCAATCGTTGGGGGAGGCCTTTGCTGCGGATGGAGTTGTATACTGGACGCGCCAACAGAGCCAGAATGCCGCCCATCAGCACCGCAATCAGGTACGGCGCTACCATCGTGATCGTCAGCCCGATGAAGATCGTGAGCAGGAGCAGAAATGCGACCAAGGTGATCTTGCTTCGTCGGGTCTCGATGATGCTGGCGGAGGATGGAGTCTCCGCGTCTGTGCTTCGCTGGTCTGGCTTACGCGGTACGGGCATGGGCATCTCCGGCGATCGCTATCGATCAACCCTCCAATCCACATCAAGAATCACGCCACGGATCATTGCCGTATGCGTTGCAAAAGCGATCTTCGCGTGGTGTTCTCGGCTTATGAGCAAAGTGAGAATCTACGAATATGCGAACTGCAGCACGTGCAAAAAGGCTTTGGCCTTTTTAGATCGACATCAGGTCTCATACGAGCGCATCCCCATCGTGGAGCGCCCTCCCAGCTTGGCCGAGCTGCGGACGATGCTGAGGCATGTCGGGGGCGATCTCAGAAAGCTCTTCAATACCTCAGGGCAGCTGTATCGGGAGCTGAAGATGAGCGAAAAGCTCCCCCGGATGAGCGAGGCGGAGGCTCTTCAGCTGCTTGCCAGGCATGGCAAACTCATCAAGAGGCCGTTTCTTTTGACTGAGAAAGAAGGCGCCGTAGGCTTTCACGAGTCCGACTGGAAGAGATTGAAACTATAGGGGTAAATGCATCCCTCGCCCAACAAGCCGAATCATTAGTTGATTAAAAAGATATGATTTGGTAGAATCCCGCCCGCGTGCTGAAAGGCGGTGGCCCATGCGGGTCTCATTCGTCCGGATCTCGTTCTTTAGTCTCATTGGTTTTATCATTTTAGGGCAGCGTAGCTTGGACGGATGGTCGCAGGACATCCCAGGCTCGCAGCGCAGTCCTA
>CAYNDM010000363.1:0-2893 GCA_964395265.1 uncultured Bacteriovoracaceae bacterium | reverse complement strand
CATCTTCACCGTCAAGCCCTCCCTCCTTCCCTCCGATGAGAACACCATGGAGTCCTCAGGGCCAAACGAACCGAAGCTGGTGCGAAAAGGAGCGATGCTTTACAACGAGGGAGACCCCGCCACCCACGTTTATGTCGTGCAGTCCGGGCTAATCTCGGTCACGCTCAAACATGGAGCCAAGTCGTTTCAAATCGCGCAGGTCGTGGCGCCGCAGATCGCGGGAGAAGAGGCGCTTTGGGGCGCGCAGAACTGGAGCGCTTCGGCGATCGCCGTGAATGACACGCGGGTGCTGGAAATTCCCGTGGCCCAAGCCAAACAGATCCTCGGATCCGTATCCCCCGTCCTGAAGCTCCTTTCGAGCGGAATGCTTGAAAAGCAGCGCCATCTCACCCAAGAGATGGAGCTCATGCAGCTCGAGGCGGATACGACGCCTTGTCCTCCGGGTTGCATCACCAAGCTCTTCGCCGTCATTCACCGAGTGGTCGAATACACGGGCACCAAGAAGGGCGATGCCGCCGTGGTCGTCTGGCCTTCGTTCAAGAAATACTGCCAGCGCGTCTTTCTCGAGTCACCCGTCCGTCTCGAGCAGGCGGTGAACATCCTGGTGAAGCTCGGATGCGCCCGCCTCGAGATGGTCAAATCAGAGACCGATCCCGACGCGCCGGACGAGCTGGGTTTCGTTCACTTCACGGACCTCGAGCTCATCAAGGGGTTCGCCGATTTCTATCGACAGCATTATTACGCGGGCACATTGGCCGAGTCCTTCTCGAACACGGAGGCGGACCCGGCTCTCTCCAGCTACCTGCAGATCCTGACCGAAATCGAGCAGTGGAACGCGACCGGTAAGGTCGATCTCCCGATCCCGTAGGAAAATGCGGCATAGGAGCGGCATGGGCATCGAACAATCCCAAATGAAGATCAGGAACCTCAAGCGCGGCGACGTCCTGCTCAAGCCCGGCGACCGCATCACATCCATCTACCTGATCCAGGCCGGCCGACTCTCCGTCAATATCCCCAAAGACGGCAAGATGGTAGAGCTGTATCAGGTTCTTCCCTCTCAATCACTTTGCGAGGAAGCGGTTTTCGGGCCGCTTTCGTGGCAATTCTCGGCGATCGCGATGACGAGTTCCCGACTGGTCGAGATCCCGGTCGAGGTCCTCAAGTCACAGCTCGCGGCCGCGCATCCAGCCGCGAGTTTCCTGCTCAAGAGTCTCTCAGAAAAGACCAAGGCCTTCTTCAAGGAAGTACGCACCCTGAAGTCCAACCGGGAGATGCTGCCCTGCCCTCCGGACAACACTGCAAAGGTTTTTGGCTGCCTCTTTCACGCAGCCAAGTGCATCGGAATACAAGAGGACTCCGGAACGATCCGCGCCGACTGGAACGAGCTCAAGGAGTTCGCGTTCGAGGTCTACGACGAATCGCCGTTCCGTCTGGAAGAAGCGGTCAACGTCCTCATCAAGCTCGGGTACGTTGAGCTTCGGCTGAACGAGGCGGAGGACCGAGGCACGATTCTCCTGAAGAATATGGCCCAGATCGAGGCGTTCTTCGATTTCTACCAGAACTATCACTTCAAAGGCGGCTACTCGGAGTTGCTCAAAACCAATGAGAAATCCACGAAAGTCACGCAGGCCTTCCTGAAGGTGTCCGAGCAGTTCCAGATGGATCGCGCGGGCAACGTGACAATGCCTTACAAGCCCGCCATCGACGCGATGAAAGCCGAGTTGGGATCCACCTTCGAAGCCGATCAGCTCTTCAGGCTGGAGCAAAAGGGCCTGTTCATCAAGAGAAGCTCCACCAACGACGGCGGAATCCTCACCTTCTACCGCCCGGATTTCGAGCAGATGCTCCTGAACTGGAAAGTCCTTAAAGAGGTGGAGCTTTGGAACGAAAAAGGCTTCGTCGACCTCAGCGGCATCGAAATGCAAAAGTCTTCCGAGCCCCAAGCGTCTTCGGTTCAGCCCCAAGCCGTCGCTTCTGACCCGGCGCGATCCGAGCGCGAACTCTGGGCCAGGAGGCTTTCGAGCTGGAAGCCGGTCTCCACATTCTCCGCACCCAAGATCCGCAGCGGAATCCCGAAACCGGGAGAGAGATGGTGTACGATCTGCCTGACTCCGGTCCAGACCTCCGATGAGTTCTGCCCCGTGTGCGGAGTGGATCTCAAACCGAAATCCGCGTGAGACCCGAAGTCCCGGGCTCGCGAGTCTTTCAGCCTTCTCCCCAGGCTATTTCTTCGGGTTTCGCCACAGCTATCTGCAACTACCTGTTATCCGCTATTATCGGCGATCCAACAGGCTCCTGAGCATCCAAGCCGTCTTTTCATGCACCTGCATTCGTTGCGTGAGCAGATCTGCCGTGGGCTCGTCCTGCGCGCGCTCCACCGCAGGGAACACCGATCGCGCCGTTCGCACGACCGCCTCCTGTCCCTCGACCAGCAGACGGATCATCGTATCGGCCGGAGGAACTCCCGGCTCTTCCTTGATCGAGGTCAGGCGGGAAAACTCGGCATAGGTTCCAGGCGCCGGGAAACCCAACGCGCGGATCCGCTCGGCCACCAGATCCACCGCGAGGGCCAACTCATTGTATTGCTGCTCAAACATCAGATGAAGCGTCTGGAACATCGGTCCGGTCACGTTCCAATGGAAGTTATGTGTCTTCAGATAAAGCGTGTACGTGTCCGCTAGCAGCCGCGACAGTCCTTCCGCGATCTCCTTCCGGTCCTTTTCTGAAATTCCGATATTGATCTCCATGGTTCCTCCCTTGCGGAATCATTAGCGCGATTCGCGATCTTTGACCAGGCTCGCAAATCGACCATCTGCGCCATCCCCTTCGGTGCCCCGACCCCCCGCACTTACCCCCCGTTCATTGATTTTGCCGGCGTCAAAAGCGTAAGGTC
>CAYNDM010000362.1:1635-2939 GCA_964395265.1 uncultured Bacteriovoracaceae bacterium | reverse complement strand
TCTAAGTACTATGGTACGGCCATTCGAGCCTTCCTAGAAAAGCTCGTTGGCATCCAACACTGTGCTGTACCCAAAATTGAGGAGTTGAGAGCTGCATTCTTGAAGCAGCACTTGCAACCCGATGCAAACGGTCAAGCCAAGCGAGTTGCGAGACGGTTCGCCCTGGCCGCAGCTGCGGGGGAACTAGCTTCATTTTTCCAAATTCTTCCTTGGCGGGAGGGCGAGGCAACGGCAGGTGTCTCAACCTGCTTTCAGGCTTGGCTCGATAGTCGAGGAGGACACGACAACGGTGAAGCTATAGGCGCCATCGGCCAAGTCAGAGCGTTCTTGGAAGCACACGGCGATAGTCGGTTTACGCTGATTTCTGAGGACGGGCTTGAAACCGACGGTAGAACTACGATCAACCGGGCAGGCTTCCGTCAACGAATAGAAGGTGGGGGCACGCTCTGGATGATATTGCCGGGCGTGTTCCGAGATGAAGTGTGTAGGGGCTTTGGTCTCGCGACAGTCACGCGTGCCCTACGAGAAATGAAATACCTAATTCCTGACGCCCAGGGAAAGAGTTCTATTTCGAAGCGCCTTCCCGGTCTCGAGCAAGCACGAGTGTACTGCATAACGTCGGACATCATGGGGGGTTCACGATGACTCCCCTTTTTCCGGAAAGCTGGCTTACGCAACCTGGAAGTAAATCCGATGTCGAAGGTGTTTCAGGTGTTTTAGGTGTTTCCGAACCTAACCCTCTAGATGAGTTACTGGCGGAGCAACGGCTCCAATCGGAACTTTTCACCGATTTCCTGCCACAACTAGAACGATCTGGGGCGAACAAAACACGCAAAACACTCCTGAATTCCAAGGGTGTTTCGCCAACAGAGGGCAAAGGTGCCTCGGATCCTGCAAGCCTTCCCGATTCTCAAACACCAAAACACTCCAATCACCACTCATTGGCTTCCGATGAAGCAATAGTATCCGCGCTCTGCAATGCGAGCGAGTTACAGATGCTGGATGCCAGAAGCTCTGAGTTCCTTCGAATCTACACGCCTGACCAGCTAAAGCGGCTGGACCAAGTTGACGAGCTACTTCGTTATGCGATTGAGGTTCGCGACCTGTGGGGCCTGCAAGAGACCGTGAAGTTGTGGAATCGTGTCTGGCGCGAAACTAAAGAGGAGGCGTCTGCATGGCTTCGCTTTGAGTTCGAAAGCGCACAAACCCCTGCACCGCGCCTCATCGGGACTTGGGACGACCACGCGATTGCTAATGCATTGGCAAACCGCCAACCCGTGCCTGTCTGGTCCTCGATTCTGCGA
>CAYNDM010000362.1:0-1625 GCA_964395265.1 uncultured Bacteriovoracaceae bacterium | reverse complement strand
AAGGTGGGTGATTTGGGTTAAAGGCCCCGAAGAAAAGGAAGTCCTGGAACAGAAGCACCCGAAGGTGCCGATCTTCACACTCGACGAGCTTCGGATCATAACGCAAGCGAGGTGGGACGCTGAACATTTGAAACGAGTTACTGCAATCAAGTGCGAGCTCGGCGGGATCGTTCAGCGCTCATCGAATGTTGCAAAACGGGAATGGTAAGGAATGCCGGGCATGAGTGGTGGAACCGAATAATACCGGCAAAACCCCGGTTTCTGGCGGGGCTCAATCGCCTTTACTCCAGGGGAATCCGACGGTAAACACCCCTGGATTCCGCTGCGTTAAATGCCTGGAATATAAGAATTTCGACGAGTTTTACACTAAGGGCAAACGACGGGATAGCCAATGCAAGATCTGCGTATTGATGGGCAAAGCCAAGCGGTATCGCAGGAAATGTCAGGCAGAGAATCGCAGGAAGCGATTCGGCTCTACGGTCCTGGAATGCTCACCTGATCACATTTTTGAGTCAGTGGTTCACCAAGATCGAGGGGCGGATTTGGATGAGCTCCTTCGAGGCCTCTTGATCGATGCCATCCTAGAAGACACGTAGGAATAAAGTTTATGTCGAAAGTCTCTAGTATCAACAAAACTAAGACGAAGCTCGGATGGGGACTTGTCCGGGTCTCCACTCGGGGCCAAGCTGAAGTCCAGCATGGATCACTCGAGCAACAGCGCCATATGTTGGACCGCTGGGTCGAGCGCGAGTCCGAAAGAAGCGGCTGCCAATACAAGATCACTCGGATCATTGAAGAGGATATCAGCGGTCGCGAGGAATCGACCCACAAACGCACTGGCTACCAGGAATGCCTCAAGGCAATCAAGGCCGGCGAAATTGATTTCTTCGTCATCGAAAAAATCGACCGCTTGGGCAGAAGCAAAATTGAGAATCAGCGCTTCATTGAACTTGCTCAAGAACACGATGTCGAAGTCCACGAGGTTGAGTCTGGGCAGATCAATCTACGAGATCGTGGAAGCAGACTCGGCTTCAACATCAAAAACATGTGGGCAGAGGAATACAGTCTCGAGCTCGAAGAGAAAGTCACCAAGAAGCAGAGAGAGGCCAGAGTCAACAACGGTAAGGATACTTCGACTTGTCCAGTTCTGAGTCTGGATCCACATCCTTCAAAAGCTGGGATGTACGTCATCAATCGTGACGAGCAGAAAGTTGTCATTGATATCTTCGAGCACTTTCTAAAAAATGGTTCTTTCAAGGAGCTGACTGAATATTGCGAGCGGAGGAATTACCGGAGCAAGGTAAGGCAAACCAAACAGAAGATCGACAAGGAGGGCAACATCGTCGGCCCACGTGCGGTGGGAGGCGATCCTTTCACGCCGAAAAGCCTTTATCATTTGCTGACTAATCCTAAATACCGGGGCTTCTCCTTTTTCAAGGACTCCTGGAATCAATTTCCAAAGCTCCAAGACGAAACTGGCATGGTTCGCTGGGACTACGCCCACGGACCCGTAGTGGATCTGGAGCTCTTCGAGAAAGTTCAAACGCTACTTCGTCGAAATGCGGAGCTCTACTCCAAAGCGCGAGGCGAAGGGACTGTCTACTTGCTCTCGGGCAGTCTTCGCA
>CAYNDM010000361.1:0-2965 GCA_964395265.1 uncultured Bacteriovoracaceae bacterium | reverse complement strand
ATCAGAAATTAAACGGCGCGAAATTCTCATGCCCCACGTGATGGGGAAGACCCCCCCTCTTTTGGAGAAGAGCCGAAGACCCATTCTCATGCCCCACGTGATGGGGAAGACCCAAATGTAAAATGGCTGGCCAGGTTGGACTCGAACCAACGACCGATCGGTTAACAGCCGATTGCTCTACCGACTGAGCTACTGGCCAACAGTCAAAGAAAGGTAGTCCCGGAAAATAGTCTAAACCACTGGGTTTGTCTAGAATACCGTCAAAATTATCAAAATCCAGGCCCTTAAAGATTAACGCCCTGTTCCCATGCCCCGGTCCGGGATCCATCCCTGGGTCCAGGCCAGCCAACCGACTAAAAGCAGCGCGGCGAAAAGAACTCCGGTCAGGATAATGTACAAAAAGTAGGGGTGCTTCCAAAGCGGGCCTTCATGCTCCGGCTCCCGCTGAAATCCCGGCTGGGATGGTTGAGATTGCATTCATCCAACATACAAACTCTCTTTCAGCTTTTCCATGGGCATTTGGGCCCGATCCGGGCCCGTAAATGCTGGGCATCCAGGCCTGTCCTGAGTTATCGTCCCCTCGCTATGCAACGAGCAGCGATCGAGAAGATTCCCGAGCATCTTTTGCCCTATCTGGCGAAGCAGGACCCATCTCTCTATACGCCGATCGACCATGCGAGCTGGCGCTACATCATGCGGGTCTCAAGGGCCTACTTTTCCAAATATGCCCATCGAAAGTACCTCGAGGGCCTGAAAGAGACGGGCATCTCCACCGAGCGAATCCCTTTAATCGAGGAGATGGATGCCAAACTGAGAAAGTTCGGCTGGCGTGCCGTACCGGTCAGCGGTTTCATCCCACCGGCCGTCTTCATGGAGTTTCAATCATTAGGGATCCTCCCTATTGCTTGCGAAATGAGGACGTTGGAGCACCTCGCCTACACGCCCGCTCCCGATATCGTGCACGAAGCGGCGGGACACGCGCCGATCATCGCCGATCAGGAGTACGCCAATTACCTTCGCGCCTATGGCGAGGTTTCGCGCAAGGCGATCTTCTCGGACCAGGACATGGCGGTTTACGAGGCGATCCGCGACCTTTCGGACCTCAAAGAGGACCCGCGTTCCACGCCTGAGGAGATTGAGGCCGCGCAACGGCGACTGGACGAGATGACGGCATCGATCGACTACGTCAGCGAAGCCTCTCTGCTTTCGAGGATGAATTGGTGGACGGTTGAATACGGATTGGTCGGCGACATCGACAACCCGAAGATCTACGGAGCAGGCCTGCTTTCCTCGGTGGGAGAGAGTTACCACTGCCTGGGGCCGGACGTGAAAAAAATCCCGTTCTCGGCGGAATGTCTCGAGTACAACTACGACATCACCCGCCCTCAACCCCAGCTCTTCGTGACTCCGGATTTCGAGACCCTGACTTCGGTACTCGAGGAAGTCGCAAAGACCATGGCCTTCATGCAAGGCGGAGTCAAAGGACTCGCCAAAGCCAAGAGGGCGTGCTCCGTTGCCACGGCCGTATTGGATTCAGGCCTTCAGATCAGCGGAATCCTCGAGGACTTCAAGCTCGATGCTTCGGGCAACCCCTGTTTCCTCAAGTTCTCAGGCCCAAGCCAGCTCGCGTTCTCGGACCAGCAGCTTGAGGGGCACGACGCCGACTACCACAAGCATGGCTACAGCTCGCCGATCGGAAAGATCGCAAACCTCGGAAAATCGGCCGACCAGCTGACCGACGCCGACTTACAAGCTTTGGGATTCGGCGCCTCTGGGCGCGGCTATCTGCGATTCGAATCAGGGATCGAGCTTGAAGGCAGGCTTGCCTCCGTCTTGCAACGTGAAGGAAGGATCTTGGTCCTGGCTTTCAAGGACTGCAAAGTCTCTCTTCATGGCGAAGTGCTATTCGATCCTTCTTGGGGAACTTTCGACATGGCTTGCGGCAACCAGATCACGTCCGTCTTCGGCGGAGCGGCGGATCGCGCAGCTTATATCCGATCGGTCGGACCAAGCAAATGTCGCCCCATTCGCCCGAAATCGAATCTAACGGAACAGAACCGGAAGCTGAACGTACTCTATGCGCGGGTGCGCGAGGCTCGGGAAAGCGGCGAAACTGATGGACTGCCCGCGCTTCTGGCCGAGGTGCACGATCAGCTCGAGAGTCGATTTCAGGAGGACTGGCTCCTTCGCCTCGAGCTTCTGGAGCTTTCTCGGGCACACCACCTCAATGCGGAATGGGAACCTCAGGCTCTCAAGCGCCTCGAGGAGATCTCACGTACCGCAAAAGACAAGGCTGAAATGATCGGCCGAGGATTGGAGCTCATCTGATGCATGCTTGGATCATGATTGGCGCGCTTTCGGCGATGCTCACGGTGGTCATGGGAGCTTTCGGCGCTCACTCTCTCGCGGGGTTCCTGAGTGACCGTTCTCTCGCCATCTACCAGACCGCGGCCCAGTACCAGATGTACCATTCGCTCGGGCTCCTAGCCCTAGGGCTCTGGATCCTGCATCAAGGACCGACCTCCTGGTCGACGGCGGCGGGCTGGGGATTCGTCACGGGGATCCTGGTTTTCTCCGGAAGTCTATACGCGCTGGCTTTGACGGACATCAAGATCCTGGGAGCGATCACCCCGATCGGAGGTATCGCGTTCATCGTCGGGTGGCTCTGCTTCGCCATGGCCGCCTTCAAAGGAAACGCCTGATGAGCGATAGCGGCCATTCGGAACAAGCCTCAACGCCGATTCCCGTCATCGCCAATGTGTCGCGCATCGTGACCAAGGTGGTCGATCGCATCAGCGGAGACCGCGTGGAGGTGCCCCTGATGGTGGCTGCCGCGTGCGTCGAGGCCCTGCGGCAATTCGGGATCGAGTCGCGCGTGATGTACGGAGAAGCCGCGTGGATCGAAGTGCTCGAGAACAACACCCCCGTTTGGGCGGGATGCGGGGGAGGGAGCTTCCGCTTTTGG
>CAYNDM010000360.1:0-2984 GCA_964395265.1 uncultured Bacteriovoracaceae bacterium | reverse complement strand
CGTCAGGGGCGTGGGCGCCTGATAGCACTTCTCCGCCAGGCTCATGGGCGTTTCGCGGAAGTTGAACCATTCGAACTCCATTCCGCATCTGACGGCGAAGCCCGCCTTCGCCGCCTTGGCGATCACTCGCCGAAGGAGCTGCCTGGGACAAACTTCGAGCGGATCGCCTTTCTCGTTCTCGAAATCAGCCAGGAAGAAAGGAACCTTCGAGTCCCAAGGCACCTCTCGATGGGTCGTCAGGTCGATCCGCGCCGTCGCATCAGGGTAACCGGAGTGCCAGCCGGTATAAGCCGAATTGTCGTAACAAGCGTCGGAGGAGTCCCATCCGAAGACCACGTTGCAGAAGCCGAACCCGCTTTCGGCCGCGGAGAGAAACTTCTCCTTGGCAAGGTACTTGCCCCGAAGAACTCCATCGATATCGGTAATGGCGACCTTGATTTTCTGATCTGGGGATTTCTTCAGGGAATCGAGAATAGATGCGTCTTTCTCATTCATGCCCAAACAATATCACGGGCTTCCTGAGTGCCGAACATAAACTCTAAACCCAGTGCGGCATGCCCCTTTGGCGAGTCACCAACGATGGTAAGCCGGATGCCCGGGCTTGACGGCCACGAAGGTGCCGCGGCAAGTGGCGCAAACCTTCCCCCCTGAGATCAACGAAGCCTCGACCACGGCGCGATCCTCTTTCGATTCGACCACCCGGGCGGTCAATTGAAGGGGTTGCTTCGAAGGGGTTGGACGAAGCAGCTTCACGGCATATTCAGCGGTCACAGTGCAAGGCGGATGATCGGCCCCGGACTTTTTCATCAGATGCCATGCGGCGGTCCAATTCGAATGGCAGTCCAGGAGCGAGCCGATGATCCCTCCGTTCAGCATTCCGGGAAAAGCCTCATGATGGGGTTCAGGCATCCATTCGGCGACGACCTCCTCCCCTTTCGGAACGCTGCGGATCCGAAGGCCTTTGGGATTGGCCGGGCCGCAACCAAAGCAAATGCTCGAAGGAGCGTATTGTTCCTGAAGTCCTTGGGTGTCTTGGGATTGGGTCATCGTCTTATGATGATTAAACCCGTCGAGCGGAGGAATCAACGCGCAACGGGTCAGAAGCCCATGACAGGGAGCCTCTCGCCCCGAGTGTGAAGAGCTGACCCAGCGACTGAGCTCAGAAACAGGATTCAGAAATAAAGCTTCGTGCCCACGCTGAATCCAGTTCGACTCACTTCCGAGCTTGCCCCGGAAAGAGTCACCGTCTGAGGCGCGCTGAAATAGTTGGCGAAGAGCCGGAGAAACTTGAAATCGATGAATGCGCCGCCTTGAAAGAGATCGCCCGATACGCGAGCTCCAGAGGCGCTTGGAACCGATTGGAAATGATGCTGGTACAGTCCGTCCAGGCCAAAGTATCGGGCCAGGTAGATCGACATGCCCACGCCTGCCACGGCATTCCGCTGCGTCTCACCTACGTCGCGCGACCGGATCCCAGCCTGCAGCGTAATATTCGTCGCTTGAGCGTGGTATCCGAAGATCCGAAGGTGAAAAAGGCCTATGAGATGCGAATCAGGCGCGAATCCCTTTTGCACCTCAAGGCCGAAGATCGAGGCATAGGCGGCGGCCGCCAGCGCCCAGCTCTGCTCCCTGGCTTTCGTGGCCGACGGGCCGAAGCGGCTCTCAGCCGACACGAAGAACTCGAAAGGCGATGGCGAGTGCAGCGCGAGCCACAGGTCCATCAGGCGCATCCGGTCCCGCGTATCGATCCACTCCGCCAGGCTCCATCTCGTTTTGGCCTTCTCTTCCTGCTTTTTGACCACGAAGGTATAGACCTCATCCGCTCGAGCGGAAACGCAACTCAGGGACAGGGCCAGCACCAACACCGCGATGAATCTCATGAACTCAGGATAAAGCAGCGAAGTCAGGTCGACCAAGGATAAACGCCTAGCGGAGAACTTGGATCGCGCATGGCGTGGCTCAAGCGTACGACTGGGTCGAACATAGCGTTTGGCTCGGCGAAGAGCTCGCTCAGGCGTAAGGCCACAGCCCCAGGACGCGAAGTCCTGCTTCATTGAGGATCAGCGGTGCGGGGCCCAGGACCAGGAGCCAAGTGAGAGCGCGCCTGGCAAAAATTTGGCGCCTCAGGAAGGCTCGTTCGAACCCGATTCCCGCGGCTTGAGTCATGAAATAAACCATCATGCTCCCCAACCTGGGTTCGTCTGAAATGACAGACCAGGGAACGTTGATCACGATCTCGTGAATCAGCCCCGACAGCGCGAAGGTGATCAGGAGTGCCAGCGCCGGATTCCGCCTGAGCGGGATGAAGACAATCTGCCTGAACCAGTCGCTGACCCATGTGTTCCAACGCGAGCCCCAGAATTCCGCGAGACTCGAGGCCGCCAGGGGCTGGCGATGATGCGGCGGAAGCACGTAGCCCGACGGAAGATAAGCGAGCTGAGCCACCGTACCCAAGGTCTCGCCGACCCAGAGCACGACGGGCGCACCCAGGTAGCTGAGAGTCACAGTTCTCGGCTCGAACCGATCGACGACCCACCAGTAGGCCTGGACCCAGGCCCACCAGACCAGTCCCCAGCCCAAGGCCCGAAACGCCAGGGCTTTCGCGCGCTCAGGCGTCGCGGGCAGCGCCCGGTTCCAGGACTCAGTCGAGATGAGAGGCGAAAGAAAATAGACCAGCTGTCCTCGCCCCGGCGAGCTGACGCGAAGATTTCGTCCGAGGACCTTGAGAATCGCGACAAAAAACAGGACACCGCACGCGAAGTAGAGAGTCATCCGATCCCAGCCTGTCTCAATCAGGTTACTCGACCTCGAATTCAAAGACAAAGCTCGGGGATTGAAGCCCGACCGCCAAATAGTTTACGTATTGCGTCATAAAAATAGGCTCCAACTCCCCTGAGACGGGTTCTTTGAGAAAAAGAGACCGGACACTTCGTATTGCCTCAAAAGTAAGTGTTACTGAGACGCGGTGGGTAGAGGGTCAGAGG
>CAYNDM010000359.1:0-3023 GCA_964395265.1 uncultured Bacteriovoracaceae bacterium | reverse complement strand
GTTTACGGACCTTTTCAAGTTCTTCGGGCGTATCGACGCCGATTGAATCGAAATTCACCTCTTCGATGCCGATCGCGATTCCATCCTGCATCGCGCGGAGCTGCTCGAGGCTTTCACAGCGCTCAAGAGCGGTCGGAGGGAGCGAGCGGATCCTGAACAGCGTCTCGCGGTCGTAGACGTAAAGTCCCACATGCTTTCGGCAAACGAACTCCTCCCCGGCTGCGGGGCTCGCGACCCGGCTATATGGAATCGGGAAACGTGAGAAATATATCGCGCGGCCACTCTTGTCAGGGATGACTTTGACGACCGCTGGATTCGCCAGGTCCTCAGGGTCCCTCATCGGGGTCATGACCGTGGACATCGTGAATCGGCCGGAAGTGACCAGCCCTACTGCGGCTTCGATTGCTCGCGGATCCATCATCGGCTCGTCACCCTGGATATTGACGTAGACATCAGCAGCGATCTGCTCCGCTACCGCGGCGACCCGGTCCGTACCGCTGGGGAGCTCTGGGGAGGTCATGACCACGCGGCCGCCGAACCGCTCCACCGCCTCAGCCACTCTGCGGTCATCCGTCGCGACCACGACGGAGTCCAGCCCGCGTGCCTGGGAGGCTCGCTCATAGACCCATTGAATCATCGGCTTTCCATGAATGTCTGCCAGAGGCTTTCCAGGCAGGCGCGTGGAAGCGTACCGAGCAGGTATTACGGCCACAACCTTCATGGAACCCCAGACAACGCGAAAGCGGGGGCGCGGGTCAATCGATTAGTGGTCGGTTTTGGGGGCGCGAGGGCGAGTGGCGCTAGCACGGATGGGCTCGAGGACGGGGCGCGGGCGTGCGGGTGACTAGCGGTCGGAGCGTGCGTCGTGGCTCGAGGACAGGTCTTGGCCCGAGAACGTTGGCGACGCGAGCGAAATATCCACCCAGTCCTCAAATAAGAAACGGTGATCTTTTCGTTCCCGAGCTGCCCGGATCAGCCGCTCCAAACTAGGACGAGCGTAGTCATTGAAAGTAACTCGGCCGTTAACTCGAATTTCGATGGGCCGCGCGAAATCGATCCGTTCCTGGCTCAGGTAAATCCTCAGCCCTTTAAAACCGATCTCATCGCGGTTCACCTGCACGTCGATCTGATTGGGCCCGGAATAGGACACATCAAGAACCGCTTCCTTGGCTGAACCGATCGTTTCAGGCTCACCCAATCCTTCGACCCATAAGTAGCCTGTCCGCCTCACCTGCACCGAGGGGCTCGAATCGCCCGTTCCCAAATAATCCACCCCATAGAAGAATGGAAAGATCCGCTTTCGATGCAGGTCGCGCTTGAGTTTGATGAGTCCCGTTAGGACCCTATTGACCTGCGAAAGCGGATAATCATGGTTCCCAGGATGAAACTCCAGATCAAATCCTGAACGTCGACGCAACTTGGCTTCGAGCCCTCTCACTTTGCGTTCGACCGCCAGCATTGCTGGTTTGAAATTCGTGAAATCGTCGTTCTCACCATTCAGGTGGTAGTAGCTGGTATTGAAATAAGTCAAAAGGTGGTGAGGCCGGGCGTACTCCGGCTGCGTACCTGCCGCAGTCGCGAAAAATGCCGAAAACTCGCCCACCAGGAAAGGCAGCGCGCGAGTAATCCCCATGGCGCCCATGGAATGCCCGAAGAGAACCACGCGATCAGGATCCATCGGAAGCTCGGCTCGCGCCATGGCCAGCATCTCGGAAAGTAAGACACTGGTATGCAAGTTCCAACCGATCGAGGATGAGGGGGCAAGAATGATCGTGCCGGTCTTCTCGGAGAAGTCAAGGAAGTCACTCAGATACATGACCGAGACTCTCTTAGCACTCTCATAGCTTGCAGTACTGGCTCCTCCGCCGTGCAGAAGCACCATGACCGGCAGTCCTCCACGAGCATTTCGATTGTCCCGAATAGCCGATCTTGCCGAGTAGGCCGCCTTGGGCACGTAGTAATTCAACGCGAATCGTGTACCGAAGGCCTGAGGCACGAAATCAAAGGAGCCGATTCGGCCGATTTTCGAAAACCGAGAAGAAGGCCTCTCACGAACGAGATTCGAAAGAAACGCCTTAGGGTCAGGATGCGCCCTCAGCTCTTCAATCAACTCCTGGTCTGTGACGGATGAGTCATAAAAACGCTCATGGAACTTCGCGCCTTTCAGAATCGGGGGCCTATCCTGCGCATAGAGTGATTGTTCACGCTGGAGTTGTGCACTGGCGATATGCACGGCGGGGGTCGCTGAGTCGAGGGGATTTGCATGAGGAACTTGTACGCTGAGGGTTTCCACGTTGGGGATTGCTGCGTGGGGGATTCGCACGCTGAGGACTCGCGATTGGCGGACTTGCACCCCGGGAGTCGCTGCGTTGGGGATCTGTACACTTCGTTGCTCTGCATACGAGGGGTGCGCTTGGGAGTTCTGAGCACGCGAAGCTCGTGCTTGAAAGGGTCGTGAATCGGCGAGTTGTGTGCGGGAGACTTGTGCGGAATAGGCCTGAGATTGGAAAAATTGTGGCCGAGACTCCTGAGCGTGGGAGACTGCCCCCAAGAACGTGCCGTGAAATATCAACCAATATAGTGTAAATATTCTAACTCTCAAAAATCAACCCTCTCAACGAACTCAGCAGACTTAAAGAAATTGATCTCGATTGTCAAGTTTCCGAGGCCGAAATGAATGGGAGCGATCTCAAAAGTGCTGCCAACGGCCGGAATGGCTGTGTGCGAACGAGCGCTTCGGATCGGGGATGAGCGACGTAGTGAGAGCTGGATCCAGCAGAGCGGGATGAGACGGAATAAGGGCGAGAATGTTGGGGCGCGGCGAAAGCGACGAAATGAGCGCGGGCGATGGGCAGAGGGTTCTATGGGGTCTTCGTACAGGGGGTTGTACGGGGCCTTTGATTGTCTTCCAAACTTATTGAAGGGGCGCTGCTCGGGTTAGTGAGCTCCTTTTTTGGGGATTGAATGATCACTTTTTCATTGACGCTTTTTAAGGAGCGGAATTTCTCAGTTCCTCATTCGCT
>CAYNDM010000358.1:0-3033 GCA_964395265.1 uncultured Bacteriovoracaceae bacterium | reverse complement strand
GTGTTATATAATACATGTCTAGTTTGATCAAGATTATTTTTTCAGTTTCTTGGGCCTATTTATATTTTTGATTTTATAGATTTTTATCTAAGAGTGTTTCGAGTCAGCCGCCTAGAAAAGACCGCCGATAGTGAAGGCAGTGGCACCCAGATTCTCGCCTTCGACCCTCCGATATAGATAAGAGGCCTGAAACAGGATCCGCGTTCCCTGGCCTAGGGGAAGTCCGAATCCGATGGCTCCTCCGCCTCCGAACCCGTAGTCGCTCCCTCCCGCGATGCCGAGGTTAGTATCGACCGCGAAACGGCCGGCTCCTGCATCCCCTCTCAGGAAGAGGCCTTTTCCCGGCTCCGATCCGAAAAAGTGCATTCCGCTGAAGAAGATCCCGGTCTGGACGAGGCTGATCTTGGAAGCCGCGACGGTGTAGGAGTCCGAGATTCCATTGATCGATGCCCCCAAGAGGGAGGATGCCTCGATGGGCCAGTAAAGCCCGAGATCAACCGCGATCGGAAGGTTCGTGGCCCCCGCGCCCTCCAATAAGTCGATCGATGGCTCGATATTCGCCGGATATCGGGGAATGCCGTAGCCTAAGCCGAAATTGAAGTACCACGACTCGGGACTGGCGTGGGCGGCTTGACTGATCAGGGAGATTCCAATCGTGAGGGTGATTCCAACCGAGATCCAAAGACTTCTCATTGATGCGCTACTTCCTGTTCCCTCATGGTGAAGGAGATGACGAGGATTGGCAATTCGGATCCTTCAATTCATCTCGTCAAAACGGGAAGATCCTGATAGCTGATGACCACGGCGGGCGCGCGTATTTACGGATTTGATCGCGTGCGTTAGCCACGGAAAGGGGGCGGGTCAACCAGTGAATCAACCAGAGGTCGTTCGTCATCTCAAGCATCGAGAGCTTGAAAAGCGCTATCAATTGCTGGTCCAAGCCGTAGAGGGCATCAGGGACTACGCGATCTTCATGATGGATCCTTCTGGGAACATCCTCACCTGGAACGCTGGCGCTCGGCTCATCAAAGGGTACTTCCCCGAAGAGATCATTGGGCGGAATTTCTCCGTCTTTTACACTCCCGAGGATCTCGATCGCAACCATCCGCAGGACGAGCTCGAAATCGCTGAGCGCGAGGGTAGGTACGAAGAGGAAGGTTGGCGCATCAGGAAAGACGGCTCCCGATTCTGGGCGAGCGTTCTGATTTCGAAGATCACTAACGCCGAAGGAAAGATCCTCGGGTTTTCGAAAGTCACGCGTGATCTCACGGAAAGGCGCAAAGTCGAAGAAGCCCTCAGGGCGAGCGAGGAACGTTTCAGGCAGCTCGTCGAGAGCGTCAAGGACTACGCCATCTTCCTGCTCGATGCCAAAGGCTATGTATCGACGTGGAACGAAGGAGCGCAAAGGCTGAAGGGATACTCGCGCGATGAGGTCGTGGGAAAGCACTTTTCAATGTTCTACCTGAAGGAAGACATCGACAGCGGAAAGTGCGACTACGAGCTGAGAGAGGCTGGCCTGACCGGACGGTTCGAGGACGAAGGCTGGCGAGTTCGAAAGGACGGCACTCGCTTTTGGGCGAACGTCGTCATCACCGCACTCCGGGATAGCTCAGGTCGGGTGACCGGGTTCTCGAAAGTGACGCGAGATCTGACCGAAAGAAAGCGCGCTGAAGACAAACTCAAGAGAGCGAATGAGGACTTGGAGCGTAGAGTCGCCATGCGCGTCAAGGAGCTCAGCAAGGCCAAGGCCGACCTGGAGGATGCGATCCAGACGCGCGACCAATTTCTCTCCATCGCTTCGCACGAGCTGAAGACCCCGATTACCTCGTTGAAGCTTCAAGCCCAGATGCTCAAGCTCAGGGTCGATTCTCGATCGGGGATTGCCCCTTCCACCGAAAAGCTGGTCGCCGCGGCTGATGCTATCCTGAAACAATCGGATCGCTTGGTGTCCCTCGTTGATGACCTGCTGGACGTGGCTCGCGTCAAGGCCGGGAAATTCACCTACAACTTTCAGTGGGTCGATCTTTCGAAGCTCATTCACGATTCCATCCAGAACTGGCTTGAGCCGCTGAGGTCGGCCAATTGCGCGCTCGAGCTCGACATCGAGCCTGGCATCGAAGCGGATGTGGATGGCTATCGCTTGGAACAGGTGCTTTCGAATCCGCTTTCAAACGTGACGAAGTACGCCTGCGACAAACCGGTCTGGGTGTCTCTCAGCAAGGAGGATCGGAACGCGGTTCTGATCGTCAGAGACGCCGGTAGCGGTATCCCGCTTGAGCGCCAAGAGAAGATCTTCGAGCGCTTTGAGCGGGCGACCCCCCATGAAAGCATCAGTGGCTTGGGTCTGGGGCTCTATATCTCGAAAGCGATCGTGGAGGCCCATGGGGGCAAGATCACCGTCGAGAGCCAGCCCGGAGAAGGATCGGTTTTTACGGTCCGGATCCCGCTCAAAAAAGAAGAGCCGAGAAGCCAGCGGTAAACTGCTGGTAACCCGGAGTGGTATCTCAGAGGAAAAAGGGAGGGATGAATGGATATGAAGCCCCGAAGACAAAATTGGCTATTTCATTCTTTTGCCGCCACTGCTTGCTTGATGCTTGGGGCGACCACGGCTTTCGCGCAGAATTTGGATCCTCGAGATGCCTTGGATGAAAGCAAGGTCGGGATCGCCGCGAGGTTCATTTCGATTAAAGCTGGCAAATTCGACATGGGGAGCCCAGATGAGGAGGCTGGTCGTGGGACCGATGAGACCCAGCATCTCGTGAAGCTCACGAAAAATTACGAAATCCAGGCCACTGAAGTGACTCAGCTTCAGTATTTCTTGGTGATGGGTCGCAATCCCTCGAAATTCTGGATGGAGAAAAGTTGCGATGCGAATAACTTCAAGTCGATCATGGGACGCTTTCTCTGTTCCAATCATCCGGTGGAGGGGGTCTCTTGGTATGACGCTCAGAATTTCATCGCGAAGCTGAATCAAATTCAAAACGAATATGTGTATCGCCTTCCGACGGAGGCAGAGTGGGAATATGCCGCTCG
>CAYNDM010000357.1:0-3051 GCA_964395265.1 uncultured Bacteriovoracaceae bacterium | reverse complement strand
AACGTGAAGAGCGACTTAGTATATAATGTGTATACTCGTTTCAGCTGAGATCCCGAGCCATGAAAACCAAATTCATTCGAGATCCATTGGAAGTGCTTCACTTCGGACAAGCAGGAAAAGGCTCACCGGATCGCCGAGGACGCTACGGGCACTGTTTTCCTGATCAGCTGCAAGGACGCAAAGTAGTCAGGCTATTCCGAAAACCCCGCTCGCACGCCCATGACCGAGATGGTGCCCCCCTCGGTCCTGAGGACGATTTCGTCGCCCGAAGATGTCCGCTCGTCGCGTCGTTCCGGCATTCCCCGGTAGATCCCTTGGGGCCCGGTGTTTTCTGCGCGCATGAGAGTCTGCAGAACGCGCCCTCCCCGCACCCATTCAATCGTCAGCTTGCCGCCTCCGCGGCGGTACTCGCCGTCCTCGTCCAATCCGCGCGCGTCGCCAGCGGCGACGTCTATGCTCGTGATCGCCACATCGGGCGGTAACTTGATCCGAATTTCCCTACCGTTCGCGACAAAGCCATCTCCCAGATCCGCGTGCCATTCGCCGTACCTCCTGAGCTCGATCGCGTCGGGATACATACCCCCGAATCGTTCGCCCCCTCCATATCGGGTTCCTTCGCCTGTCACATAGTCTCCGAAGCGGGTACCAGGGCTGAACACCTTTTCCAGAAGCCTCGATGGAACTCGGGGCGCGACCTTGAGAACCAGGCCGTGCAAGAAGACCGGATCCACCCCGGTGGACACTACTCGCAATCGGGAGGCCCGCACCGGCTCTAAGGACCTCCGCCAAGGGAAGGCGACAGCCCCATGCCCGTACTTTCGCCAACTATAAAGCCCCTCCACTTCGGGACTTTCCCTCGAGCGGACTTCCGCGAATTTGGCGCCCAAATCCGAGCTCGCAGGCCCGAGCCAATACCGCCAGGCCTCATCCGGCCCGAAGCTGTCGTCGAATACCTGAACCGATGAGTAGGCAGGCGTGCTGTCATAGTCCTTATGCGAACGCACCCCGCTCCGATCGAAAGCCCGGTCCTGTCGATGAGAAAGCAGGACAAACTCGACGGGCTGGGAGCGCAACATCGAAGGCACCTCCACCTCGAGGGCTTCTCCCGGATTCAGACGCCGAGATCCAAACTCGTATCTGACCCAGGAGTCGTTCATTTTGGCGGCGTACTCGATGCGCTCCAAACGCTCGTGGCCAAGCGCCACCCCGCAGCTCATCGCCAAGAGCGCTAGCGCCCCTATAAGGGTGCGCATCCAATTCAAGACAACAGGCCGTTCCAGAGCAGTCATTTGCACCATCTCGCCTTCAATTTCAAATATTTAATGCATTGCGCTACTCTCACAAAACATGGCTCTTGGCAATGGTGCAGGAGGTCTTTTTTGTTGACCTTTTTACTCAGTTATATTAAAACCCCATCGACCAAGTTGACCCAACCCTTGGGAGATTTCGAGTGGCCCCGGGGTTTTCAAGTGAAGTGTGGGAGTTTTCAAGTGAAGCGCGCGATATCAGTCTACTCTTTGTTGTGTCTGAGCCTCGGAATGAGCCCTTGGGTCGAAAACGTCATCGCCCAGACTCACGCTCCACGCGATCGCGCTCAACCAGCCCAACCAGATAAAAAGGAGAAATCTCCCGAAGAATCGCGCGAAGGCGAGAATGCCTGCGTCCAATTCATGAAAGAATCGAAAGGCAAGGGAAAGCCGGAAGTCTGTAGCCTTTCAGAACTCTCCCGCTTCTTTGCCTCCGCCCGACCGCAACAGCTCCGTGACTACGAACGCTGTCTTGTCGAACTCGATCCGCCCGATCGCAAGAGCGACAATCCATGGGTGGTGTGTGCTCGCCCTGAATTTCAGTCGCATGTGCTATCGGAGGATTTCAAGCTCTGCAAAAATCTCCTTCCGAAAGCCGATCCATGCATTTCGAGAAAGGCCACGCAGCGAATCCTCAGGGCAAATTGCGAGAAAGAGATATCTAAGCAGCTTCGCGACCGATCCCTGTCCGAAGAACTCTGCGAATTTTCTGATGCACAACGCATCGTACTCAAGGAGACCGGCGGGGAATGCCTCGCCGGGCTCGCCTCTAAGAGCATGCTGCTTCCGAAGGTGATTGCCGGCTCCTGCATCGATGCGCTGGCACGCTCCGAGTTTCGCAAGAAGATATTCGATCATTGCGCCTCTGAACTCAATCGTCTTGGACTCTTCGCTGAGAGCATCGTCCATTGCGCCCATGATCCTTCGAAGATATCGACCCTGGTAGCCGACAAGAAGTATAGTTCCTGCGTTGAGCGCGGCGTTCGCTCGAGCTACGATCTCTCGTTGATTCTCGGCGGAGCCGATTTTAGCTCCGGCCGCATCCAGGGGCCTCCTTTCGGCCATGAGACGGATATCCTGCGGGATTGCCAGTCGGACACTCGATTTTCGCCTGGCTCGGGCAACGCCCCCGGGCAAGTCCGCGTCTGGGCGGATCTTCACGTCCACTCCGAAGCGCCCTGGAAACTCCCTGGCGCCTCGCATGGAATCGTCCTTGGCGGCTTCTCCGGGATTCAATACGACGCGACCAGCGATAGCTTTCTCCTGATCACCGACTCCAAGGACTACTCCGAGATCTATCGGATCCGACTCGCTCTGCCTGAGGTCCGTGGTGGACAGCTCAGCTTGGTTCTCCTGGATCTCATTCCCCTGAAACAGCCGGGAAGCCGCCGGAAGCACGACGAACAAGACACCGGAATCCCATACCAAAGGGCCCCTCTCGACCGCGAAGACCTCGCCGTACTCAGGAACGGCGACTTTATCATCAGCTCCGAGCTCAGCGCGGGCCAGGAGCGGTATTTCGAGCAGCAGCTGACCTATTTTCAAAAAGGGGGAAAGATCAAGGCTCATCTGAAGCTGACGGATTCTTTTCTTCCACAGTTCGAAACCCTCCCTCCTCCCCCAGAAAATCCCGGACAGGAGCCTCCGACTTGGCCCGCCGTCGCGGCGCCCCGAAAAAATACGAAGCAGGTTTGGAAGCAAACATCTGGGATACAGTGGCACTGATTGCAGTTGCACTGCGCAG
>CAYNDM010000356.1:0-3052 GCA_964395265.1 uncultured Bacteriovoracaceae bacterium | reverse complement strand
GGGAAGAGTCTTGGGCTTGGTCGTTTTCTTGGGAGACGGCGTCGCGAGGCTTTCCCAGGCCCACGCCCTGGCGGTGGCCCGCATGGCGACGGGCCTTCTGATTTCTCTCTCGGAGAATCGCGTGAGCGAGAAGAACGCGCCCAACGCGGCCTGAGCCTCAGCGCCATGCCGACCAGGATCAACGCGAGAGCGACTCAAGGGCCGATCTTGAAGCCTCGCTTCAGGCCGCGCTATCCTTGCCTTCGATGATCTCGCGGGCCCGGACGCCGACCACGCTCGAGGCCCGGCTGGCCAGGTCTGCGGATGGTTTGCTGCGAATCCAGTGCATCACTGCCGAAAAAATGTCCGGGTTGAAGAACTCCGGGAACGTGCGCGCCTTTTCGAGCTGCTCGAGCAAGCCGAAAGTCTCTTTGAGCGTTCTGCGGGTGCCGTCCCATTGTCCGCTGGACATGGCGTGAAGAAGGTCGGCCAGCGCCAGGAGCTGCGCCACATCGTCGATCTTGAAGCCGCTGAGCTTCTGGGGATAGCCGGAACCGTCGAATTTCTCGTGATGCTGGTGGATCAGGGCGCGAACGCGATCAGGGAGAGCAGGCGAGAACTCGGCGATGATCTCGAGCCCGATCGCCACGTGCTCGGAGTAGCGCTCGAGCTCCTGAGGCGTCATCGACTTCCAGATCCGGGCCGCGACGGATGCCGGGACCTGAGAAAGACCTACGTCGTGCAGCAGGCCCGCGGTCGCCATGTCCGCGACCAGCTCCGGGTCGATCTTGCCGAAAGCCATCGCGAAGATCACGGCGTACGTGGCTACGTAGACGGAATGCTCGAGATCAGGCTCGACCTTGGCGAGCTTCCAGACGTCGGCTACGGCCGAGGATACGTTGTCGGCGGTCGCGTCCAAAAGGTCCTGGATCGTCTCCCATGCTTTTTTGTCCGTTTTGGCCTGATCTTCGAGGCGGTCGGGCTGGACGGCTTGCCTAAGAATTTCTTTCGCCGTCTCGGAGATGATCGCCTGCTTCTCTTCTTGGGTAAGTCCCTGGGATTTCGACACCGCCGCGATCAATGCGCCTTCGCTGGTCTTGGCGGCCCGGGGAGCCGGGTCGGCCGCGGCTTCGGCCTGCTCAGGCGAGGACGGGGCCTGGGGATCCGCCGTGGGAGCGCTATCGCTCAAGCCCTCCTGCTGCGCATCGGCGCTCTTGGCCTGGCCCGCGCTCCGATAAGCCTCATAGGCGGCGCGATCCGAGCTGTGGATCCAGATCTTGTGGATGCCCCGCGAGCGGTACCGCTCCAGGAATTCCTTCGAAGGGGCGAAGCCCTCGGCCATCCAGATGATGATGTGGTCGTTCAGGGCGAAAAACAGGTGCACTGGGAAAGTGAGCGCGATTCCGGGGATGAGACTCTCGATCTCCGCTTCGAAATAGTCCTGGATGCGCTTGGAGCGGATCATCTCTTCGCCTGTTTGAAGGTTTCGATAGTCTCGCTCAGGAGCTCGATCCAACGGCGCTCGCAGCTGGCGAGCTCACCGATGCGTTTGCGGATTTCCTCGAGCTCCTTGGGCTTCGCTCCCCGCTTTTCCGCTTCGACGATCTGGAGCTCGAGCTTGCGGATCTCGAGCTTGGCTTCGAAGTACCTCTCTTGAAATGCCCCTAGAAGGGCATCGGCGTCGGGAGGAGGAAGCGGAGGAGCGGTGCCGACGCCGCCGGATTTCAGTTCGCGGATCAGTTCGTCTTTCTCGTCCAGGGCCTTGCGCAGGTCGCGGATCTTGATCGCCGCGTTGAAGATGAAGCGTTCCCGTGCTTCCTTCTCTTCCGGCAATTGCGAAGGCGCCTGATTCTTGGTGGATACATTCGCGGCGAAGCTCGGTGGGGCGGGGAAGTACCGAAGCTGCGGCGCATGAGGGCCTGGCGCCAGGAAGGGGATCTCCGTGACGGAGTGAGCGGCCAGCGGCTCGACCCAGAAACTGCGGGCAGCGCCCGGAAAGCGCTCGGCGGGTGAGGAGGGTAAGAAGCCCGCGACGACCTCGACATCAGCCGCGTCCGAGATCGTGTGCACGCGAAGAAAGTCGCAGTACTTGAGCAGGAGCTGGGCCGCCGAGATCAGCTTCTTCGGATCAGGCCAGAAGTGCGCGAGCGCGTGCTTGGGCGACCAGCTGCTCATCGAGTAGCAGACGCGAAACGCGGCGATCTGCGGCTCCACCGCGCATTGGAAGTAGGCCTTGGGCGATTTCGCCGAGATGGTCTGGGCGAACTCTCCCTTGCCGGGGCCTTCGTCATAGACCAGGCTCCAAAGGGCCGTGATCGCGAGGCGAAAGGCGTTGGCTCGCTTGGCCCAGTCGCTTCCGCTGATCTCAGGCAGATGCATCACCGCGTCCATTTGCTGGCCCAGCGAAAGACCTCCATGCCAGCTTTCGCAGTAGACGGGAGTGCGCGAATCGAGCAGGGGCTGGAGCCCCGAGCGGAACCGGTCGACAGCGAGCGTTTTCACCAGCAGTGCCGACTCGTTCGGAGTGAGGTTGGCGAAGTCGAGGAGGATGGCCCGAAGATGATTTCCTTGCTCACCGAGCTCGTAGGGCAGGACCTGGTCCGCGAAGTAGCCGGCGAAGGTGGGGCCCGAGGTGCGCGTGAGGCCATAGAACGCTTCGACTTTGCTCCAGGTCAAGTAGCGGTACCAGGGCACGAGGACGAGCTGGATGTCTTCGGATTGAAGCTTGGCGACCAGGGCTTCCTCGGTAGTGTCGCCTCTGAGGAGAATCAGATGGGCCTGCTTGCGCAAAGCATTCACGACCCGCATCACGATCTGCGCTTTTTCGCGCGAGACGCGGTCATCGATCATGAACGCAATGGTTCCTAACGGCTTGGACTGCTGCATGAGCACGCACCCTCTTCACTCACTCATCGGCGTGAGCTGGAGGAATCCTGAATTAATGCATTGCGCTATCAGGTTAAACCTTGTGGCTGATCCAGGGTTTGAGCGATAAAAGGACTCGATGAGCTCTGATCAAGTCAAATACGTGACAACTGCCATTGTGTATCCCAATTCGCGCATCCATGTGGGG
>CAYNDM010000355.1:0-3054 GCA_964395265.1 uncultured Bacteriovoracaceae bacterium | reverse complement strand
GCCTTGAGGAGATGGATCAGCTCGACGCAGCATATCATCAGTACGAAGCCCTCCTGGACAGCTATCCCTCTCCGAATGTCATTAAAATCAAAATGGCGCGCATCAAAGAGCGCAAAGCACAGCGTAGCCGGTAGGCTTCAGGGCCCGTTCAATCGCCCCCATTGACGTCTGCATTGACGCGTGCTAACCCGCAATAACACCATGGCAGACAAAAATCCACGGCCAGACTGGGTCCGTGATCTCGGTCTTTTCGGCGTGATTTTGGTCGATGTTTTTGGGTACTCGTGTGGTGGCTTGGCAGTAGGCTACCTCGCCTGGAAAAAATTGGGATTCCCTTGGTGGGTCATGATCCTCACGGCAGTAACGGGTCTTGGTCTCGCGATGTTCCGGGTGGTTCAAACGACGAGGAAGCTGGGTTCAAGCCGCGCAGGCGACGGCGATATGGGACCGAAGAAATGATGAAGTCCATGAATGCAACAGCGAATCAGGATTCTATCGCGATCACGGTTGCCGCCGTCATCAGGACCTTTTTCATTGCTGGATTGATCTGGCTTCTTTTGTCGATCACGATCGCGTTTTTTTCCGCATCCGAACTGATCCGTTCGCTGATGTGGAGTGTCGGGCTCTGGCTGCTTTGCATGCTCGACCTGTTTTCCCTCGCTAAAGCGGGAGCTGCTGTGACCCACTTGATCGGCGGAAATCTTGGGGATAAACGGATTCCTATCGCAGTTCAGGCTTTATTCTGGGGAGCAATCAAGCTAGTCTGCCTGGGATTCATCGGTTGGGTCTTGTTCAACGCTCAAAGCGCGCCTGAAGGCGCGCTGCTGATGGGCTTGGGTACCCTGGTGATCGTTCCACTTTTTGGCGGATTTCACTGGAGTCAGAGAGAATTGAATCATGCATGAGGAACATGTTTTTACTTGGCTAGGCAGTATCCCAGGGCTGGATCATGCACCCATTCATGTTGTGACAGCGGTGTTCGTGGGATTGCTTTTGATCCTCACGACGGCGGTCGCCAGGATTCAGCTCGGACGGACCATGGCCCGTGGTGGAGACGCAGCCCTCATTCCTGATTCGAAACTCACCTATCGCAACTTTTTTGAGATCGTGGCCGAGTCGCTATACAAGCTGACCGAGAACATCATCGGTCACCATGATGCTCCAAAGTATTTTCCTGTGATCGGGACCCTGTTCGTATTTATTTTCACCTGTAACATCCTCGGCCTGATTCCCGGATTCCTTCCGCCGACGGATAATATGAACACGACTTTCGCCCTGGGGGCGTTTGTGTTCTTGTATTACAACTACGCAGGTTTTCGAGCGCATGGGTTGGCCTATCTCAAGCATTTCCTAGGTCCGGTGCTCTGGCTTGCTCCGTTGCTCCTGGTCATCGAAGTCGCGTCTCATGTGTTTCGTCCCCTTTCGCTCGCGCTTCGTCTGCGCGGGAACATCATGGGAGATCACATCGTTCTGAGTGTTTTCAGCGGTTTGGTTCCTTACCTCCTTCCTGTGATTTTCTATGGGATCGGAGTGTTTGTGGCCTTTATTCAGGCCTTCGTCTTCTGCTTGATGACGATGGTCTACATTTCCTTGTCTACAGCACATGACCATTAAGAAAGGTTGGTATTGAACATGAGCTTCGTTAAGGCCCTATTCGTAGTTGGTACGCTTGTCTTGACCTCCGGCGCATCCGCATTCGCGCAGGAAGGGGCAACGGCAGGTAACTCCATGGCTCCATTGGCTGCGGCAATTGCTATTGGCCTGGCAGTGATCGGTGGCGCATGGGGACAGGGCGTTACCGCAAAAGCAGCTCTGGAAGGCATTGCTCGCAATCCGGCTGCTCAAGGCAAGATCTTCGTTCCGATGATCATCGGTCTGGCTCTGATCGAGTCTCTGGTTCTCTACGCGTTCGTGATCGCGTTCATTAAGATCCAGATGTAGTCATCGGTTGACTTGAAATCCTAGGGCCGAAATCGGAGGTATTCTGGTTTCGGCCCTTCTCTTTTGGAGGTTATTCATCATGACTCGACTTGCACTATTCTTGCTTTGTGCACTCGCTCTTTCTGGCTGCGCGGGTGTTCCCCTGGTGGGCGGAGCCTATACGGATATTCAATACTCGGAAGACGCGACCGCAAATCCTATTGGGAATCGTGTCGGCGAGGCCTGCGCGGTTTCCTATCTGGGCCTGGTTGCCACGGGCGACGCGAGCATCGAAGCTGCGCGGAGAAACGGCGGAATCACGATGATTTCCACTGTGGACAAAAGCCACAAGAATATCCTGTTCTTTTACGCGAAGAATTGCACGATCGTCCGCGGCCGTTAGTCGAATCAATTGAGAGCTTGATTTCCCGCAATGGCTTTGCCTGCGGGAAATTGGGCTTCATTTTTTCATCAAATAAGGACGAAGAAATTTGGCGGTGTGGCTTCTCGGGTTTTCCGCGACCTCCTCGGGTGTCCCGACTGCGACGATCGCGCCTCCGGCAGAACCGCCTTCAGGGCCCATATCGATCAGATGATCCGCCACTTTGACGATGTCCAGGTTGTGCTCAATGACCACGACGGTATTGCCTTGCTCGACGAGGGCCTGAAGGATGGCGATCAGTTTTTTCACGTCATCGAAGTGGAGGCCGGTCGAAGGTTCGTCGAGGATGTAAATGGTTCTTCCCGTTCCTCTTCGGGACAGTTCTTTCGCCAATTTGATTCTCTGCGCCTCACCCCCGGAGAGAGTAGTGGCGCTTTGCCCTAGGTGGAGATATCCCAAGCCCACATCGTTGAGCACTTTGAGCTTGGCCTTGAGAGTAGGAATCGCGTCGAAGAATTCGTACGCCTCCGCTCCCGTCATTTCGAGGACGTCAGCGATATTCTTTCCTTTGTATTGGATGTCGAGAGTCTCGCGGTTGTAGCGTCGTCCTTTGCATACGTCGCACTTGACGAAGACATCAGGCAGGAAGTGCATCTCGATCTTGGTGACGCCATCTCCCTCGCCGGCCTCGCAGCGGCCGTTCTAGACATTGAAGGAGTAACGTCCGCGCCCGTATCCCCGGACCTGGGATT
>CAYNDM010000354.1:1536-3085 GCA_964395265.1 uncultured Bacteriovoracaceae bacterium | reverse complement strand
TGACGAATATCACCAATAGGACAGTTTTCTTCATTCTCAGTTGCTCCATGTTAGCTCCAGTCTGAAAACCCTCGAAGAAAGCAGGTACTCACCGCCGAACGACGGCGCCAGGAAATAGAGCTCCTCGGCGTCACGCACGCCCGATACGAACTGCCCCCGGAGCCAGATTTGGAACTTACCCAATTCCTTCCCCAGAGCCAGATCATAGCGAGTCACCTGATCCCTTTCATTTCCGAACGCGAACTGCCTCGAGGCTGCGGCAGTGGCACCCAGCCAATAGAGATCCACGCCCGCCCTGCCTAGAAGCCCAAGCGGAAGCTTCACCGACAAATGGGGCGATATCTTCCAAGTTGGGGAGTGCCCCAAAACGGTTTCGAATCCTTCTTCCTCCGAGATCACCTGATTGAGATAGTCGATGTACTTGATCTCGGCCCCAGCCACGAAGGACGAGAACGGAACTCTCAGGCGAGCCACCGCCCCCAGCCCGATCACGTCATACTGAGAGCGCTCGAACGGATCCTGTTCGATCAGACCCTGAAAGCGAGACACGAGGCCCAAGTCAACCCCGATTCCAGAGGGAGCGCCGAACTGAATACCTCCGCTCGCCATGAGCATCGGCACGAGCGTAAAACGCGTGAAGTTCACCTCGGCGCCGAACCATCCGCCGATACTCGAATGGTCCTGGGTACGGATCATCGCTCGCAGATCGTAGGTCGGTCGAACATGCTCCGCTTCGAACCCGTGAGGCGCGCCCGGCGAAAACTCCGAAGAATAAAAAGGCACGCTCAAAGTCACTTCTTGCCCGGCCACGCCGGCCGCCCCTGAAGACCCCAGCGCCGATTCCTGCGCGATTGAAAAATTCGTGAACAGCAAAAACTGGCCAACCATCAAGAGAAGAATTTTCTGAGTCACAGTCGACCCAGACTAACGAACGCGTTCTGAAGCGACAAGAGGCGACCCGCAAATTTTTCCGAATTTTCCCGCAGTGTTGCACATAAGATTCGGACTGTGACGAAATTTGTGACGGATTTGCAACAGTTTGCTTCGAGCAGTCGATGAAGACACAGTCGCGAGGCCTCATGCTTATGTCTATAATTTTTATTTAGTCGTACCAAACCCCCGAGAGCAGGAGAATGGGCAAAAAGGACGAGCCTAAGTTCAAATACTTCCTCTTCAATAACCACTCACGCGCGTTCACCGAGATCAAGGACGGATTCGTCTGCGGGCGCCTCGAAGGCGAACTTCAGTTTCACTCTGACGATCTTATCAGCCGCAAGCACTGCATGTTCTTCATCAAGGGAAACGACGTGTACATCGAGGACTTGAACTCGACCAATCGCACGCGGGTCAACTCGGTCCCCATCACTCCGGCCAAGAAGCGCCGGATCCAGATCAACGACGTCATCGAGTTCGGCGCTCAGAGATTGATCCTCACCAACCAGGACCGCTACGAACCGGCGAACATCCAGGATCCGTTGGCGAGGAAAAGACAGTTCTTCAAAGCGATCGTGAAAGACGACGGCTCCATCACGGCCAGCATCTCCAAGTA
>CAYNDM010000354.1:0-1526 GCA_964395265.1 uncultured Bacteriovoracaceae bacterium | reverse complement strand
GCGCAGCTTTCAGAAGCTCAAGATCAAGAAGACCATCGAGAAGATCGAGGAGAAGAAAAGCGGGCTGGGAGCGTTCCTTTTCACGCTGCTCTTCGCCAGCGCCTGGGTGGGACTCTTCTACCTGATCCAGCCGGACGAGCACGTGCGAGACTATCTCTTCCACTCGCAATGGGAGATCCTCTGGAAGTTCGCTCCGATCGCAACCGGATCGACGCTGGCCGGGCTCGGCCTGTATTGGGTTCTGGTCCGGATGCTCGCGAAAACCTTGCCTGTAAAAGCGATCATGACAGCGCTCAGCGCCGTGCTTCCGCTCTTCGTGTCGATCTACGCCGCCAACAGAACGGGGCTGATCACCTTGCTGAGCCGGAACATCGCGCTCGCGCAATGCGCGGAAAAGTACTCGGTGGACTATTGCAAACGCGCTCCCGCGAGCGAGCCCGAATTTCTATCTAAACTGCCCACGCAAGTGAGGAACGCTCTGGTGCCATGAGCCCCGAACCCTGATGAAACAGGATCCGGAGCTCAATCGAATCATCCAGAGCGGGTGCGATCCCACAGGATCAACACTGGGGCTCTTCAATACTGGCCAATCAGAAGCGCGAACGGCTGACGGCCGCTATGCCCTTGAGGGACATTGACCCCCTTGACCCGGATCTGGTAGCTCCCCGCGGGCGCTTGAGCCAGCTCGATCATCTCGAGATTGTTCGTGCGATCGCCAAGAGCCAGCGTCCGGCCGTCGGGCGTGACGACCTGGATATCCAGATCATTGACCAGGGCTTTGGCCGCGGCCGTCGATCCCGGCGCGTCGGTGTAAGCCAGAGTCACCCGTAGGTTCTTGCCCTGACCCACTTCGAAGCTCAGGTCTCGGACTTCGCCAGTAGCCAGGCCCACGGTGTCATCCAAAATCACCGTCTCTTCGCCAAGCGAGGTCACCTGATCCATATCCACTCGTCCGTAGCCTTCGTGGACGTTCGGGCGCTGAGTCGGGAGCTCCTGCCGGGGCCCCCTTCCGAACTGACCTGGAAAGAGATCATATGCGGTGTGAACCAGCGTCGCCTTCACCAGTGCCGCCGACGGGTTCGTCTGCCCACGCGCCTTCACCAGGTACTCGCGCGCCACGGCCGCGGCTCCTGCGGTCAGCGGCGTGGACATCGAGGTCCCGCCTGCGTAAACGTAATTAGCGTCGTACTCGCCCCAGAGAGGCGAAGCTCCGGGATACTTCGAGCGGGTGCTGACGATGTTCGTTCCGGGAGCGACGATCTCGGGCTTGAGCCTTCCGTCACGAGTGGGTCCGCGGGAGCTGAATCCCGCGATACCGTTCGGGTTGTCCGAAAGCAGATCGCTGGCCAAAGGCTCGACTCCCCATTTCACCGTACCTTCGCGCAGCTGGGAGAGCGGGTTTTGGATGCCGCCCACGGTGAGCAGGTTTTCAGAAGCGCCCACCGTCAGGATGTTCTTGGCCGTTCCTGGACTGCTGATCGATCCTTCATCCACGCTGTTGCCCTGGCCGGATCGGCTGCGGCAGT
>CAYNDM010000353.1:0-3091 GCA_964395265.1 uncultured Bacteriovoracaceae bacterium | reverse complement strand
CTTTCTGCCGATGCAATAACGATTCCGATCTCATTGGAAGCTGCCTTGTCGACCGCCGATACCGACAGCTTCGCGAGAGCGAAGACACGCGAAAGCCCGCCCGACTTGATCTTGGACAGCTTTTCCTTGCCGTTAGACACGCTCTTTACTCTATCTGATTTGACCGGCGGGATGAAAGGCGAACTCTTTCGATGGCTAAGGTCGCCGGGGACGAGAACGCGAGGGAGGGGCTATCGCGGCCAGAGCAGCCGTTTACGGTAGAATCGGCCGAATCAACCTCGCTCACGATGAGGAACCGTAAAGCGTGAACATCAGGGGCTTGCGAGAGGACGGACGCTCGTTCGCATAGAGGCTGACGTACCAGAAATAGTTCCTGGCAATCAGCGCGACGTAGTTGCGAGTCTCCCTGAACGGAATCAGATCGAAGAACAGCATCCGGTTATCCGTTGGGTAACGGCGAAGCCACTCCTGGACGTTGTGAGGGCCCGCATTATAAGCGGCCAAAGCAAGCTCGGCGTCGTTATCGAAGCGTGTGAGCAATCCTTGGAAGTATTTCACCCCGAGCCGGATGTTGGTTTTGGGCGAAAGGAGCTGCCGCCGCGAGACTCTTCGCTGCAGCCCTCGAGCGGTGGCAGGCATGAGCTGCATGAGCCCAAGCGCGCCCGCTGGAGAACGTGCACGGGGATTGAATCCGCTTTCCTGACGAATCAAGGCCGCTAGCAGAAAGGGATCCACTCGCTCTCCGCCGTACTTCTTGAGGAGCTCGAAGCTCGACAGAGGATAAAACATCTTGAGCGTGGCGCGAGTGATGGTCGCCGGATCCTCGCGAAAGACATTCGCGAGAATCTTGAACTTGCCGATGGAATCCCCGGACTGTCCACGCAGCATCGCCGCATACAGCTGAAAGTGGAGTTCAGCCTCTCCGAGCCGCGCGCCGATCCCGTCCAAAAGCTCGTTGGCCAGATTGGGTTCCTTCAGCTCGTGCAGGATCTCGACCGCGCGGATCGCGTCGTTGAGATCCGGGTGCGACTCCGAGCGCGCGAGATAATCGAACTCCGACTCGGACATGATCCTGAACAAGTTTTTCGACTTGCCCTGAGTCAGGACCAATCCATGGTAACTGAGCGGGTTTTCTTTAATGAGTCGGTTCTGGAAAGCCGAGGCCAGCAGCTTGTTGCCCACTTGCTTGGCGCAATGGGCGCGCCAGAATAAAGAGCGTGAAACGTAGTCACCTCCCTGCTCCTCCGAGAGCTTCACCAGATACTCCTTGGCCTTCCCGCATTCCCCGTTCCAGATATGAAGGAGGCTGGCCCTGTACCTGGCCTTCTTAGCCGACTCGTCATCGCCGCACTCGGAGGCGCGAGAGAAAAGACGCACCGCCAGATCGCGATACTTGGTCTCTGGAAAGTACTCTTCCGCCTTATGAGCCAGCGCCGTAGGAAGCGTCGTGGAATGGCACCTCGAATCCAGCACCTTCTCCGCAATCCGGTTCAAAGGCTCCCAGCTCCGAAAATGCCGAAGAGCGCGATGGATTCGGGTCTCGGGGATGCTTGAGAAATCAGAGGGAGATCCCTTCTCCAGCAGAGAAACGAGCTCGAGCGTACCGGGAAGCGGACGCTGATCCGCGATATCCAGGCTTGGGCCGGAACCCTGAGACTCCTCGTCCGATTGGACCGATCCCTGATCAGGCAAGAAATTGCAGAAAAAATTCTGTTCGGGCTCCGAGAGACAGGAGGCGATGAAATCGAGCTTCTTCTTGGCCGGCATCCGGTTCTTTCGAAACGCAATGTAATCTAACGCCTGCTTTTTTAGCGATGCATCCAGCGCCTCAACTCCGGCGGCTAATGGCTCGGCCGAACCCAGCTGTCCCTTCTTACTCTGGGCCGCGAAAACCGGGGCAGAGTGTGCAGTCCCCAGAAAGCCCAAAATCATCAGAAATAGCGAACCCTTAACCCAATGCATCATGCTCGTATGAGGATTTGAAATCATCAGAAAGTCCGTCTTCCTCCATCAGGGTAGCCCATGCCTCCTGGGATGTCCAAAAACTTAGCCCCGGGTCAGTCTCGAAGCGCGGGTTAGGCACGGGATGCCTCCTGGGGGAACAGCGAGTCAGCGAAGGCGCCCTGATCCTGGTTCTTCCTTTGGGGCTGGGGCTGGGGATTCCTTGGGACTGGGGATTCCTTGGGACTGGGGGTTCTTTGCGGCTGGCTCTGGCTTTGGGGCCCGGTTCCTGCCGCTTTCTCTGCTTCTGGCTCTGGCTTTGGGGCCCGGTTCGTTCTTAGGCTAAGTGCCAGCCTTCCGCCGGAAGCGTCAGCAAGGATCTGGTATGAGGAAATAGGTCATGCTAGGGTGCCAAACCTATGGCAAAAAGACTTAGCGTTAAGAACAAAATCCGTCGTCGTGATCAAGCTCGCGCCTATGCCGAAGGCACCGCTCCCGCAAAACACAAAGTTGCGGTTGAGCGCAGCAAAAAGGCACTGAAGAAAAAAGCTTACCCCATGGCCTGATCGGCGCAGCTCGTGCCGTGATCGGGCGCGATCAGCGCGCGCGGTGACCTGGAAATGATGGGGCCCGCAATGCCAAGGCCAGTACTCCATGAGTGCGACGGCAGTACACCGGGACGCGATGGTGCTGAGTTGAGCGCGATGGCAGCGAACCGAGGCGCGGTGATGGTGAGCCGAGGCGCTGGACCAAGGTGCGGTGAGCGCGGTGATGGTGAGCCGAGGCGCGGGGGCACTAGGTCGGAACTCGCTCCGGCGACAGAGTGCTAAGCCGAGATTTGGCGAGTACTGGGTCGGGCAGCAATGGTGTGGCGAGTGCGGCGGCGTTGAGGTCGTATGGCGAGTGCGGTGCTGCGGCGGCAGTGAGAGCTGTACCGAGAGAACTAAACGGCGATACGTTTCACGCCTTCCGTTCATGGCTTCCGTTTTTCCGAAGCCTGCCTTCGACATGTCCTAGACAAGCAGTAACTCTTTAAACAAGTCGGTTGCCGTCAACACGAGTCGAAACTAAGCCACATTAATTTGCTACCTATGTACTGGACTGCGCCCCTGAAACTGGACACCTAACCGGCTGAGTTTTATTGATCCGA
>CAYNDM010000352.1:2115-3096 GCA_964395265.1 uncultured Bacteriovoracaceae bacterium | reverse complement strand
GCTTCGGCGACCTCGACGCGCCTGCCGTTTCTCAGATCGATCAGGATGAGCTGAGTCTCTCCCGAAAGGATATCGACCTCACGGGTGAGAAGCAACCTTCCGTCCGGCGAGACGTCGAAGAGGTCCAGGTTCTCGCCCGCGGCCTCAACCTGCTCGAAGTTCTTCAGGTCCTGTGAGCGCTTGGCGGCATCCTCACGGTAAGCCTCGAGGTATTTCTGCCAGCGTTTCTCGAACTCCTCCTGAGTGAGTTTGAAGGTGCGCATCACGGTGCTGACGAAAGGCTCTGGGCGCT
Organism: uncultured Bacteriovoracaceae bacterium; assembly: GCA_964395265.1. Taxonomy (GTDB): domain Bacteria; phylum Bdellovibrionota; class UBA1018; order UBA1018; family UBA1018; genus CAYNDM01. The sequence goes on along the minus strand of CAYNDM010000352.1, from coordinate 2,804 downwards.
CCTGCAAGGCGATCGCGGACTTCTCCAAGAGGAACTGCGCCGTGCCGGTGCCGAATTCCTTTTCGAGGAAATCGATCTTGACCTGCCCGATCTTGTAGACGCCGATGAAATTCAACGGCCCGTCTTCGAAGAACTTGGGCATGACGTGGCCCTTCGATTTGTCTTCGTGAAGAAGCACGTCGCGGATGTAGTAACGGGTTTCATCGTCCACGCCGCCCATGCTGTAGTACTCTGCCATGCCCTCGATGAACCACAGGGGCATACCCGAGGATCCTGCGATGTATCCGCCCGCGAGCGTGTTGATTTTCTGGACCTGGAACTGGTGGACCATCTCATGCCGGCTGATGTGCTCGAAGGTCTTGAAGTCGCCCCAATAGGGCACGGCCATCGTGGCTTCTGTCGTGCTGGTGATGCCTTGGACGCCTTCGGAGACGAAGAAGACGTTGGCCTGTTGGAAGTCGCGGCGCGAGGTAAAGAGGATGTAGTCGAAACGGTCCTTGGGTGTGTAGTTGAATGTCTGGATCAGATCCTTGACCTGGTCCTGGATCCTCGGAATCGCGAATCGAGCCGCCCAGGTTTCGTCCTCATAGTAATAGAGCCGGAACTTCGCGCCATTTTCGTCGAAATCGGCGAATTTCCAGTCGAAGGCGCGCCATCGCGGGTCGGGCTTGCCGGGGTGCCGCGGGTAG
>CAYNDM010000352.1:0-2105 GCA_964395265.1 uncultured Bacteriovoracaceae bacterium | reverse complement strand
ATTGCGGAAAGAGCCGCGACCCTTCAGGGTTCAGGATATTCTGCAAACCGATCGCTTGCGCGCGAGCGTCTCTTGGAACGGAGCCGAGGAGGAGCAAGAGGAGAGAGGCGGGGACCAGAGGCCGCACGTTCATGCCGGCCAACCATGCACAACGAAGGCCAGGTCGGGTGGAGGTTCCGGAATATTGCGGCGTTTTGCGTTACTCTTCGACCTTCAGGACCCCGCGTTCTTCGGCGCCGTGTCCTGGAAAGGTGCAGAGATACGTGTATTCGCCAGGTTGACTTGGCGCTTTGAAGAAGATGGTCTCGGAGTCGCCCGCTGGGATCAAGCGAGTGGTCCTGGCAAGGATATGGGTCGGAGAAGGAGTGAAGTCTCGCTGCGGGCCGGCGCGCTGGGCCTCGGTCATGACCTGGCCTTCCATCCCGGGGCGCACCAGGACCCAGTTATGGAGGTAATTCAGGCGAGGGGCGCTGTCGTTAACGTAAGTCAAGCTGACGATCTCACCCGCTCGGACCTTGAGCTCCTCATCCTGGTAGGCGGGGGATTTCAAGTCGGCATTGACTTGGAGATAGGTCTGAGCCTGTTCAGGTTTGAGTCCTTTTTGGCTTTCCGGAAGGGGAGGAATCGCAAGCGTACCCGCATCCTGCGTGGTAGGCTGATTCTGCTCTTGGGTTTGGCCGGGGGCATAGTACTCTGGGTCCTGATTGGACTCGCCCGCCATCTGCGTCTCGTTGAGATTGTCAACGAGAAGCACGATCGCGATCATGATCGCCAAGCTGACGGGAATGGCAATGAATCTCCAGGAGCGGTTTTTGATCTTTTTCATCGAACGAGCAGGAAGCAAACTCCATGCTGACGCGAAGCCCGCGAGGGGGCCTTGAATGAAGTGGCTGAACTACCACCATCTCTACTATTTCTGGACGATCGCGACCCAAGGAAGCATCGCTCAGGCATCGAAGAAACTCCGGCTCGGGCAACCCACGCTGAGCACGCAGCTGAAACAGCTTGAAGACGCGCTCGGGCAGCAGCTTTTCGAGAGGCGCCACAAAAAGCTGTTTCTGACGGAGGCCGGAAGGATCGCGCTGGAGTACGCCAACGAGATTTTCAAGTTGGGCAACGAGATGGTTGAGGCTCTTCAGGATCGCTTGCCGGCCTCCCGTCTTCATGTGCAGGTGGGTGCTCTCGACAGCGTGCCCAAGAGCGTAGTGCTCGAGTTGACGCGTTTTGCTTATAAGACGGCGAGCTGTACGGTCTCGATCCTGGAGGGCAAAGGAGATGAGTTGCTTCGCGAGCTTTATTCCCATCGCCTGGATATCCTGATCTCGAACTATCCTCCTCCTGTACTCGAGGAAGGGAAGCTTTACGCCAAGTCCATCGCCCGCATCCCGGTGGTGGTCTGCGGTACCGCGAAATTCCGTGGATTGAAGAAGGGCTTTCCCCGGTCGCTGCAGGGGCAGCCGTTCGTGCTCTCGACCCGTCACAGCAAGCTACGACACGACTTGGATCATTATTTCACGACTCAGGAGATCCAGATCGACGGCTTGGCTGAAACGCAAGACACCAGCCTTCAGCGCCTTCTTGCGTTGTCAGGGCTTGGGCTGATCCCGATCAACGAGGTATCGGCAAGAGACCTGGTTCGCGAGAAGAGATGGGTTCAGCTGGGCAGGCTGCCCGGGGTATTCGAGGAGATTTGGCTGATCGCGGCCTCCAGACGCATCGAGAACCCGGTCGCGGCGAAGATGATGAGATCGTTCCATGTCGGGTAGCTGGGCGCGGTCCGCCCGATACTTTGATTAATACGAATAATTTAATTTGATTTATCAATTTTGAAGAACCATCCGACTGTCTTACAATATTGAGCTTACAGTATTGAGCGAGGAGCGAGTATGGCATGGTTTAAAAGGTTTTTTCTGTTCGTAGCGGTCAACCTCCTGGTGATGCTCACGATCTCGTTCGTATTGAACGTGCTCGGCGTCAGTCCCTATCTCAGCCAGGAGGGCATCGACTATGGCGCGCTCATGGCGTTTTGCCTGATCTGGGGCATGGGAGGGGCGTTCCTCTCGTTGGCTCTGTAGCGCAGGATGGCCAAGTGGATGATGGGCGTG
>CAYNDM010000351.1:0-3108 GCA_964395265.1 uncultured Bacteriovoracaceae bacterium | reverse complement strand
CGCGTGTCCCCTCGCGAATGCGGAGCCTCCTGAGCAGCTGCAGAGTATAATCGGACTCGTGCATCTCCACATGCGACCGACGCTGCCGAACACCGCGATTGTAAAAAAAGAAGGAGTGCGGCTTGCTTACGGGCCCTACCCGGTACCTCACCCCCGCCGAGAAAAGCGCGGCGGCGATCTTCCATTGGCTTTGAAGCACGACCGCGATCTTGTACTGGCCTTCGCGAAAATCAGCGATCAGCTGATAAAGACCCGCGACCCCCTTATGCCTTCGGTCCGGATCATAGATAATCACCTCGTCCACATGCGGGAGCCCCCGAATGAGCGGAGCGATCGCCTCGCGCACCATGACGGTCAGGCGCGACTGCGGGTAATGCTTCTTGAGAACTTCGAAAACCGGGGTGGAAAGGACCACGTCGCCGATTCTGTCGGGTCGGACGACCAGGATTCGAGTTTCGCCAGGCGCTGCCATGATCAGCCCAGTGTACCTTCTCGCCGACTCCACGGAAAGGACTCCGTGGCGGGGCGATTCACTCCCGTCACCGGCCTCTTCAGCCGTGCGGATGCTGCAAGAAGAGCTAGCCGTCCCCTATCGAGGCGGCAAATGAAGCTTCTCTCGAGCCAGCTGCTCCATATGGCGGACGACTTCGTCCAAGGTCATGTCGCTTGTATCGACGACGATCGCGTAGTCCGCTTTCTTCAGAGGAGCCGTGGCCCGGCGGGTATCGTCGTCGTCCCGCTGAACGATCTGGCGCTTGACCTCTTCGAAGGAAGGCGCGTCGGCCCCGGCGGCCTCGAGCTCGGCCAGGCGGCGCTTGGCGCGCTCGTCGACGCTCGCGGTGAGAAAGAACTTCACGTCAGCGTCCGGAAAAATCACCGTCCCGATGTCCCGGCCCTCCAATATCGCACGGCCCACACAACCCATTCGACGCTGCAGCCCAAGAAGCGCCGCCCTCACCTCGGGAATCGCCGAGACCTGGCTGGCCGCCATGCTCACCTGCGGCGTTCGGATGAAATCCGTGACGTCCCGGCCGTTGGCGAAGATCCGATTGGCGGGGTTCATCCCTGGCATGCGCTTGAACTCGAGATGGACCGATCGCGCCAGCTCAGCCGCGCCTTCCCGGTTATCGAGGCCCGTGTTCTCCTCCAGCAAGAGATACGCGATCGCGCGATAAAGAGCGCCCGTATCGACGTGAACGAACCCCAGGGATTCCGCCAGCCGCCGCGTGGCGGAGCTTTTTCCGGTGCCTGCGGGTCCGTCGATCGCGATCACCGGCCCTTGCTTAGGAATCCCCATGATCATCGGCCTCTCCCGCCTCTTCGCGCAGCTCCGTTGAAGACCGCCGCTTTCGGCAGCTCTTGGGCCAGCACCTTGGCCGCGAAGCGGTTCTCTGCCTCGGTGCCGATGCTGATCCTGAGCGCATGGGGCAATCCATAGTTCGCAACCGGCCGAAAGATGGCTCCCCGACGAAGACAGGCCTGATAGAGTTCTCCCCCCGATCGGCCGTACACGGCCCAGGCATCGATCAGAATAAAGTTCCCCTGGCTGGGCCAGAAAGGAATCCCAAGCCCGCTGCGCGTCTTCTCCCAGAATTTCATCCCTTGAGAATTCGCACGCCGTGACTTCGTCACGAACGCCCTGTCGGAAAGCGCAGCCTCCGCCGCGGCAAGAGCCATCGAATTCAGGTTGAACGGTTGCCGGATCTTCTCCATCATCGCCACGATTCCCGGGCGCGCCACTCCGTAACCCACTCGAAGCCCGGCCAAGCCATAGATCTTCGAAAACGTCCTCAACACGACCACATTGGGGAAGCTCCTGAAAAGCTCCATCGGGTCGGGCAAATCCTTAGCCGTCACGTATTCCCAATAAGCGTAATCCAACGCCACCAGCGTGGAGCCGTTCCTGATGCGCGAAATCTCTTTCAAGAACTCCTGAAGCTCCGCGGTTGTGACGTACGTGCCGGTCGGATTGTTCGGGTTCGGGATGAAAACGATCCGCGCCCTGGAGTTCTCGCGAACCAGGCGCGCGATCGCGGGAAGGTCGAATCGCAGATCCGAGGTCAGCGGAGCCTCGAGGGTTTCAACGCCCTGGACCTGAGCGCAGATCCGATAAGCCAGGAAGGCCGCCTGCGAAGTGACGATCGCTTCACCGGGAACGCAATAGGTCCGGATAAGCATATCGATCACGTCGTTGGACCCGTTGCCCACCAGGATCGAACCCGGTTCCACGCCCAGGTAGCGAACCAGCGCCTTTTTCAGATGGTAAGCCGACGAATCCGGGTAGCGATGAAGCTCGCGCATCCCCAGCCGTAGTGCCTGAAGCGCTTTCGGGCTTGGGCCCAACGGGTTCTCGTTGGAAGCGAGCTTGATCACTCGCTTCAGCTTGAACTCGCGCTGCGTCTCCTCAATCGGCTTGCCAGGGATATAAGGGGCAAGATTACGGATATACTCAGGGACAGAAAACTCGGAATCGGTGCTCGCCATGGGGCGAGACTACATCACGGGACGGACTTTGGCGCAAGCCCACTCGATACTTCCCCAATCATCCGAGAATGCATGGAGCGCGCCTTGAGCCCAGGCTCTGGGATCGATTCCGAGCTCTTTCAAACCGATAGCGGCCACCGGCGCGCCGGTGGGATCGATATTGATGCCCACGTGCAGAAGCTGGGAGACCGGAGATGCGGTCACGATCGACACCGACAGCTTCCTCCCGTCCGAGAAGAGATCGTCTCCCGTTCGCGTGACCGCGTATCGCTCGAACTTCCCGCTCGTGACCAACGAAGCATTGATCGACTGGGCCAGCGAGGCCATGAGAAGCCGCTGCCGCAGCACTCCCTCCCGAAGCGAGGCCCCGAAGAACTCCCCGATGAAATGGACCATGCTCGCGGCCTCGATGCGATCCCCGGCCAGCCGATCCTCCCAGTCCACGAGATGCTCGGTCTTGACCCGGCAGGCACCGACGAAAGCCCCCAACGCCGACCCTCTGAGCCCCATCTCGGTCAGCAAAAAATGAGGACGCAGCTCGACCCCCGTATAAGGGCGGGTTTCTTCGCTCAGGCCGATCGCGATGCCAGGCCCTCCTGATCCGCTCTTCACTTGGTCTCCCAC
>CAYNDM010000350.1:1966-3115 GCA_964395265.1 uncultured Bacteriovoracaceae bacterium | reverse complement strand
GGCAAGATGCTCCGGCCTTGTTGCGAAGTGCCTTGGCGGCCAGCGGTCTTCCGTCCTGAGTTCGAGTCAGGGGTCCGGTCCGTCGGTCCTTGTTGGTATAGGCCTTGCTGCAAAGGAGCCACCATCGGACTTCAGGGAGGAAGAGACTGTGAGAGAGAAAGAGAGTTGGATTCGTTCTTATGCACTCGCGATTCTTTCGGGATCGGCGATCCTGCTAGGTTGCCAAGGAGAAACTCCACCAAGCTCGGCCCCGCGACAGCATGAGGGGAGCGCCCGTGCCGCGGATGTCGATCCGGGCTTCAGGCTTCCTCCTAGGGTGAATAGGGAGTTTTTCGAAGGCCAGCTTCAGGGAAGAATAGCCGTCAGAATGCCGGGGGGAGCCGCCCAGCCGGGAGGAAAGCCGGATCCAATGGGAAGTCCATGCTCCCGAGGGGCCGGAGCCGGAGGGGGACTACATCGCCGATTTTCGGGATCGCTGGGAATGCGCGCGCTTCAGTGACCTTCCAGGTGGCCCCGTGGAGCTTTGCTTCACCGTCGCGCCCGATGTCTCGAGCGTGGACCTGGAGGCCGAAAATCTCAAGGCAGAAGGATTGGGAGAGTACCTCGAGACCGTGGGACAGACCCACGAATGCGACTCTCGCCAGGCCCGGGTTCATTTCGTCCGCGGCGAAAAAAACGAGCAATCTCTTAATGTTCAATATGAGATCCAAATGCCCAAGAACGGGAATTGCGAAGGAGGCATAGGCCAAATCGACCTCTCGCTTCATCAATCCTAACCGAATCTTGAAATACGATGCGTCGCGACAGAATTATAGTCAGCTCGCAAGCCATCGGAATATCGAGATTGGAGCACCTAATGAGAATCGCTCTCAAGCTGGCTGTAGGATTGACCCTGTTTCTCGGCGGTATCTCGGCTCAAGCTGGAGATGTCCTGATCAATGGAGCGGGAGCGACCTTTCCGTATCCGATCTAGTCCAAGTGGTTCGCCGATTATCAGAAGTCAAAGCCTGAGGTGAATATCAATTATCAGTCGATCGGCAGCGGTGGCGGGATTCGACAGCTCTTGGATCGCACGATCGATTTCGGCGCCAGCGACGCTCCGATGACCGACGAGCAGCTCGGTAAAGCGCAGGTCCCCGTCCTTCCCAT
>CAYNDM010000350.1:0-1956 GCA_964395265.1 uncultured Bacteriovoracaceae bacterium | reverse complement strand
CCGGTGCTCGGCGCGGTGGTCATCACGTATCATCTTCCCGGAATTTCCCAGCCGCTGGTTCTTTCGGGGGAAGTGATCGCGGACATTTTTCTGGGAAAGCTCACCGCGTGGAACGACGCCAGGATCGGCCGGCTGAATCCTGGCGTGCAACTGCCTGAGACTCCGATCATGGTGGCTCATCGGTCCGATGGAAGCGGCACGACCGCCGTATTCTCCGATTATCTGGCGAAGGTCAGCCCCGAGTGGAAAGAGAAGGTTGGAAGCGGAACCGCCTTGAAATGGCCGATCGGACTCGGCGGAAAGGGCAATGAAGGCGTAACTGGCCTGGTGAAGCAGGCTCCTGGGGCGATCGGGTACGTCGAGTTGATCTACGCCAGGAAAAACGGGCTTCCGGTCGCGATGATCCGAAACAAAGCTGGAGCGGTGGTCGCCCCGGGGGCTGCCAGCGTGACCGCGGCGGGCGCCGCCGCGCTGAAGAATATGCCCAAGGATTTTCGCGTCTCGATTACTAACTCCGAAGGGAAGGCCGCTTATCCGATCTCCGCCTTCACTTATCTCCTGGTCTATCAGAAGATGCAGGCACCCAAGGGCGACGCGTTCAAGGAGTTCTTGGGCTGGGCAGTCACCGATGGCCAAAAATTCGCCAAATCACTCGAGTATGCCGAGCTTCCTCCGGCACTGGTCTCCCGAGTGAAGAAAACGATCGCCGAGATCGAGACGAAATAGGGCAGAGCCATGAGCGATAAGTCCGTAGGTCTAAAGGCTGCAAGTCCCTCGCTGGCTAAGGGCGTACCGCGGAGCCGACCGCAGGCCAAGGCGCGCGACGTCCATTTCGGCGACAGGGTTTTCTTTCACGTGCTCAGGCTTTTCGGAGTCCTGACGATCCTGCTTCTCGCAGGGATCGCATTTCAGCTTCTCTTCATGTCCAGAGAGGCGTTCCAGCGTTTCGGCTGGTCGTTCTTCGTCACCAATGACTGGAATCCTGCCACTGAGAGCTTCGGAGCGCTTCCGTTCGTTTTCGGAACCCTGGTTTCGTCGCTTCTCGCTCTTCTGATCTCCGCTCCCATCAGCATCGGCGTGGCGGTCTTCCTGACGGAGATCGCGCCGCGGAAGCTGGCTGACGTGATCGGCTTCCTGGTGGAGATGCTGGCCGCCATTCCCAGCGTGGTTTACGGGCTTTGGGGGATCTTCGTGCTGGCTCCATGGCTTCGCTCCACCGTGCAGCCGTGGTTAGGCGGGAACTTCGGCTTCATTCCGCTTTTCCAGGGGCCTCCTTATGGCGTGGGTATGCTCACCGCGGGAATCATCCTGGCCATCATGATCACGCCCACCATCGCCGCGATCTCGCGCGAGGTGTTCCGGGCCGTGCCTCGCTCGCAGCGCGAGGCAGCGCTCGGCCTGGGCGCGACCCGTTGGGAGACTGTCCGGGTCGCTGTTCTTCAAAGCTCCCATACGGGGATGCTCGGCGCGGTGATCCTGGGGCTTGGGCGTGCTTTGGGCGAGACCATGGCCGTGACCATGGTGATCGGGAACCGGGCGGAGATTTCAGCTTCGCTCTTCGCTCCCGCCCAAACCATGGCCAGCGTCATCGCCAATGAATACGCCGAGGCCGTCAGCAACCTTCATCTCTCCGCACTGGCGGCGATCGGGCTATCGCTGTTCGTGGTTTCTTTCGCGATCAACAGCATGGCGCGCCTGCTCGTCTGGCAGGTGAACCGAAAGGCGGGTCGGGCATGAGATCCGTCTCGAGGCTACTCTCCAGGCGCGATCTGCGCAGGCGTTGGGTGAATCGGATGATGATGGCCGTCCTGTTCATGGGCTCTTGCCTGGCCGTGATCCCTTTGATGCAGGTCCTGGTTTACGTGGTTCAAGAAGGCGTTTCGTCGTTGAACTGGAGTTTCTTCACGGAAATGCCAACGCCCGTGGGCGAGGAGGGCGGCGGCATCGCCAATGCGA
>CAYNDM010000349.1:990-3143 GCA_964395265.1 uncultured Bacteriovoracaceae bacterium | reverse complement strand
CCCTTCAACATCTACCTGCGGCTCTCGCTTCTTCTCGAGCCGATCAACTCGATCCGCGACTCCATTCGGGTGGCCTGGTTCTTCATCAAGATGAGGTTCATCACCCATCCCATGCGATTCGCGCGCTTCGCGAAGACCCTGCTGATCATGAAGGAGATCTTCAAGAGACCTTCGCTCGAACATATCGCCGAAAAGTTGCTCACGGGCCCAGGCTCAAGCGAGCTCCCCTACGACACGATCATCATGGGCCATAATCACCAGCCGACCATGCGAATCTTTCCGGGAGGCAAGCAATACATCAACACAGGGACCTGGACCCCGATCACCAGCCTCGACATGGCAAGCCTGGGCCACCGGATCCTCCGAACCTATGCTCTGATCGAGTACGTCGACGGCAAGCCCCGAGCCAGCCTGAAAATCTGGAATGGCAAGAACGCCGTGACCGAGGACTACGTGTAGACGAAATGAGAAAAGCCAACCACCCACGAGGGGGAGCTGGCTTTTCTCATTCTCGAAACTGAGAAGCGCTTAGCGGACGGCGTCCTTGAACTCGCGGCCGGCGCGGAACTTCGGCACCGTCATGGCGGGGATTTTGATCTCTTTGCCGGTCTGAGGATTGCGGCCGGCGCGTGCCTTGCGCTTGCTCTTCGTGAACGTGCCGAAACCGATCAGGGTGACGTCTTCGCCCTTCTTCACGCTCTTTTTGATGGTATCGAGCGCGGTGTTAAGCACCAATTCAGCATCCACTTTCGTCATCTTCGTCGTTTTAGCGACAGCTTCGATCAACTGAGCTTTATTCATCACGTTCTCCTTAGTTCAGTTCATTGCTGGGAATTCAAAACCGCATGCGATGATGCGCGAAGCACTCGTCTTCTGTCAACGAGCAACTTCACGACTCTCTGACAATTCGAAGCGTGTTGATTCGGATTTCCTCACGTGGACGATCCATCGCGCCGGTGGGAGCGGAACCAATGGCGTTCACCGCTTCCATTCCTTTCACGACATGACCGAATACGGAGTGCTTGTTGTCCAGCCACGGCGTGGGAACAAGCGTGATGAAGAACTGACTTCCGTTGGTGTTCGGCCCCGCGTTCGCCATCGACAGGATTCCGGGGCCGCTGTGGCGAAGCGTCGGATGAAACTCATCCTTGAAACGGTAACCGGGGCCTCCGGTGCCTTGGCCCAGCCGATCTCCGCCCTGGATCATGAAATCCTTGATCACCCGATGAAAAATCGTGCCGTTGTAGAATGGCTCGTTCGACTTGCTGCCGGTCTTCGGATCCGTGTACTCCTTTTGACCGGTCGCCAAGCCGACGAAGTTCTCCACGGTCAATGGAGTCTTTTCCTCCTCAAGCTTCGCGATGATCTCTCCTTTGGTGGTTTCGAACACCGCATAAAGCCCTTTGCCCAAACCGAGCTTCTCTTCAGAGATTACTGCCATTTCGGATTTCCTTTCTCAAATGAGCGATCCCTAACGATCGCCTGCCTCAGTCTTATTCCCGTTGCCCCATGATTTCATCAGAATCCGGAGCCCCTGGGCGTTAGAAGGAAACCTCAGCAGGTTCAACGCCTCGTCCGCCCGAAGCCACCGTGCGTCGGAGTGCTCGCTTGGATCGATATGCAGAGCAGCGTCAAGGCGTGAAGGCCCAGCCGGGACAAGTAGAGCGAAGACCCGCTCATGAGCCGGACCCCATTTGCTTTCGAATTGAAACTCATATCCGAGATCCCGAGGAGGTTCGGAAAAAGGGAGCGAGGTCTCTTCTCTCGCTTCCCGCAAAGCGGCCTCTTCGAACGACTCGCCATCCTCTACGCTGCCTGTCACCGGCTGCCAGAAGGAGCCTCTTTTGGGATTGGTTTTCAGCAGAAGCACCTCGAGCTCGCCGTCTTCGGAAGCGCGATGGATCCAAACTTGGACTTTCCGGCGTCTCTCGGTCATTTCATCCGAAGAAGGCACCGGTCAGGACGATGAATCCCAAGCCCAACATCAGCGTAGCGACGATTCTAAGCATTTCGTTCCTCCTGCCAGGACTCAACAACCTCTTCGGCCAAAACACTAAAAAACTTGAGCTGTTCGCCACGACAATAAAATGACTTGAGTCAATCATCAAGAAATCAAGCGTCCGGGACGAAAGGAAGAAGAAGAAATAGAGAAC
>CAYNDM010000349.1:0-980 GCA_964395265.1 uncultured Bacteriovoracaceae bacterium | reverse complement strand
GAACTGGGGGGAGATCCTTTGGCCTTGAAATACTGGACGATGATGACCACACTGCCGCTGCTGCTAATCATGGGCTGCGCGCATTCGCCTTCTAGCCACCGAGCACCTGCCTCGAAAGCCAAGCTGGCGTCCATCACCGAGGAGGAACGGCGCGAGCTGATGAAGAACGCGGTCGTTTGGTTCGAAGGGACCGATGTCCGCTCGAAGCGGATCCAGGAAGGGCCTAAGCCCGACGAAGGCAAGGACGACACCTTCGCCCTCCGCGAAGAAGTGCACTGCCAATACATCGAAGAGGTCAATGACCCAGCGAACAGAGAGGGAACGACGCCGAAATTCAAGTGCCATCGCATGAAGCTCGAGAACGGCGAATGGGTGGTCACGAAGGACAAGCTCAAGGTGAAGTACATCCCCACCGGGGGTACAAACACCGAAGTCTTCGGGGAGTCTCTCGCCAATCGCCTGTTTTGGGCGCTGGGATTTCCGGCAGACCGGATCTATCCCGTGAAAGTCATTTGTCATGCCTGCCCTCCTGACCCTTGGGCGACTCAAAATCCCCATCTTTACAATAACGCCCGGAAAGACTTCGAAGAGTTTCTCAATCATCGGGGCACCTTCAAATGGGATCCAGCCATCATCGAGCGAAAGTACGGCGAAGAGCTTGCCGTGAAAGAGGACCAAGGTTTCAGCTTTCAGGAGTTCGATCAGATCAACGAGGCACCCAAGAAGTACAAGGACGCCCTAAAGCTCCTCGCGGCCTTCGTCCAGCACTGGGATAGCAAGCCCTCGAATCAGAGAATGTACTGCGCGCCCGGTGAGCTCGTCGAAGAGACCCGTGGAGACGCCAAAGTCCTCGCCTGCAAACAGGCGGTGCTGGCGATCCAGGACCTGGGATCCACTTTCGGAAAGGGGCCGGGCGTTAAAAACAAAACACCCCGGGAGCTAGTCAAACAGGGAGTGAAAGCGATCTTCAAGAGAGACCG
>CAYNDM010000348.1:0-3151 GCA_964395265.1 uncultured Bacteriovoracaceae bacterium | reverse complement strand
GCTTTCCGCGAGATGCTGAAGTAGCGGCTCTTGACGACTGCCCTTCCCACCTCGATCGCGTCGTACAGCTCGGCCAGGCGCTCGTCGAGCAGGTCATCGTAATAGCGAAACTCGAGCAGATGCGTGAGCGCGAACTCCAGGATATCAGGGATATCGCGGCTTCCCGAGGGCTCTACCACAACGGCGCTGTTCCAATCAATCGCGACCAAGTCGTTCGTCGCGTACTGCCTAACGCTTTCCATCAGGCCTTCGCGGTTCCGCTTGGCGAGGATCTCCTTGGGCTCGCTCAAGAGCAGCGCCGGATAGTCCAAGGCTGTGGTCAGGTCGGTCGTCTCATCCACTCCCTCGAGAGCCTCGATGAAATAGATCAAATAGTCCTCGAACAGCTCGCGCTCCGCGGGGTTTTGAAGCGCATTGAGAATGATCTGCGAGAGCTCTCGCGTGCGCTTGCGCGCCAATTCATCAATCAGGTTGCCGGTACCGTGGCGGTTGAGCCGGTCAGCCAGCAAAAGCAGCTCATCCCAGGTTGTCCCGGACTCGATAGGGAACTGGAAAACCGTGGAAATGACCCCGTAGTCCCAGATCGTCGCTGACACCTGAAGCTTCTGGAGAGTATCGCCCAACGGGAGCTCCGCCTCGCCCAGGCTGACTCGCACCGGAGCATTGCGCATCACCAGGGCCTGCCGGGTCGAGCGGGTCAAGGTCAGGCGGGATTTTCCCTGCATCTCCCTTAAAATGGTCTCGATCGTGGGCAGGTTGATCTCGTCCGCGACATCGAAGACGCGATAGATCAGGATGCTTCCTTTGTTGATGCGCTTATCCATGATTCCCGTCCCCCGCCCGCTGGACAGTCTGATCTGGCGTGGCACGCCGGTTGCTCACCAGGATTTAATTATAGCATATCCCCGAAACGGAGGGCCCATGTTCAAGAGCCTTGAAAAACTGATGAAATACAGAGTTCATGCCTCCGACGGAGAAATCGGCTCGGTGGATGATTTCTTCTTCGACGACGAGAAATGGGCCGTCAGATATCTGGTGGTCTCGACAGGCGGCTTTTTGACGCGAAGAAAGGTGCTGATCTCGCCGATCAGCGTCCAGCAGCTGGATTGGGATCGCCGAATCGTGCACCTCGCGCTCAATCGCCAGGAAATCGAGAACAGCCCGGATATCGACGCGGACATGCCCGTGTCCCGGCAGCGCGAAATGGACTATTTCGAGTATTATCGTTGGCCGTACTATTGGACGGGGGCGGGCCTCTGGGGAGTGGCTCCGACTCCATTGGGCCTGACCACGCGCGGGATCGACGAAAGCGCTCAATCGCCAGAACTGCGCACCTATCCCTATCGATCGCCCTATGAACAGGACAGCGGTGCCGCGTCGTACGGAGACCCTCACCTGCGATCGTACAAGGAGATCAAAGGCTATCACATCGAAGCCACGGATCGGGCGTTCGGCCACGTGGAGGATATCATCATCGACTCCGAGACCTGGGGAATCCATTACCTGGTGATTGATACGGTGAACTGGTGGCCATCGAAAGCAGTTCTCATCGCCCCTCAGTGGGTGGATTCGATCAGCTGGGCCCAGCGAAAAGTCCGCGTATCGCTGAGCGAGGACATCATCAAGTCCTCACCACGCTTCAATTCCGTCGATCAGCTGGACCGGGAATACGAGAACTCCCTCTACGAGCACTACGGAAGGCCGAAGTACTGGCAACGTTACGAGGTACCAGGGAGCGGAACGGAGAAGAAAGCGGGTTGAGCGACCTCCCGAGCTGCCTATCCGACCTTGCGCTCGAGCGAGGCAAGCCGTTCCCTGAGCTCCTCCTGCTCTCTCTGTTCTCTCTGCTCTTTCTGATTCTGATGCGCGGCCTGGGATCGCTCGGCCATCTCCCGCGCGAACTGGATCTCCTCGAAGAATTTGCGGAGCTCGTCGAACTCCAGGACCGCTCCCAATAGGTTCGGCCGAAACACGCTTCGAACCCCGTCCACTCCCAGCGTAGCGCTCGAGCCCCGCCAACTGAAATAAAGCGGCGCCTTGAACTTTCGGCTAAGCTCGATCATCCGCTTGCGCATGTTCAGCGAAAGCAGGCGTCTCGCATCAGAGGGCAGGCTCGTGAAAACCACGAAATGATCATCGAATTTCGGATCCGAAAGGCTGATTCGATCAGAATCCTTGAAGCGGCGACGGATGGCCGTCCTGACCCAGCTCCGCTTAGCGTATGCGGACTTCGAGACTACCTGGATCTCGCCGACAACCTGGGCATGGAGTTCGACCGAGTAAATGCGCCCTCCGAACATCTTGCCGGCGCCCGAGGCAGGGCGAATCTCGACGCACGCGGAGGTCAAGCGATGAGGTGCGTCCCAGATGAGAAGATCACTTCCGCTCAAACGAGCGCCGTCGCCCTGGAAGATCCCGTCGTGCCCCAGATGAGAATGCTCAACGGCGCGTTCCCGCGGACGCGAGCAGCCCGAGCCCAGAAGACCCAAAAGCTTCCCCCCTACTCGCGATTCATACTCGTCGTTGAGACGCTTCCACCGGCGGACCGTCAGATACGCCATGAGCGCCGCTCCCACCAGACCCGCGCTCGCCACGAGCACCGTTTGCTCGCGCGACAGACTGCTAGCGAATTTCGGGACAAGCAATGAAGCCGACGCTGCCAGGACGGCAAGTCCACCGTTGAGGTAGAGCCGGGCCCTCGCGCGGTGAAGCTCGCCCAAGTCATTCGTGAGCTCTTGAAAGTAAAAGCGCCGGATACGATCGAACTCGGACATAAAGCACCTTCCCCGAGGTTTCTTCTCTGTCATCTTTTCGGCGCAACTTGACAAAAAACTGAGGACTTTCGCTCAAATCTCTCCGCGAATTCGTGCTCCTCGAGGCTCCGAGGAGTGTCGCTCGCGACCTGGCAATCCCGTTCCGACCGCGGCTGCCGTCACTTCACGCGCTCAAGGCGATCCGTTCAACCCGCTCCTCGGGGCAGGCCACCGCGAGACTTTCAACGCTCTGGCAGGACTTCTTTGATCTGCTGAACCAACTGCGCGATCCGGTCAAAGCGGCGATTCTCGACCCAGTCGAAAGCAAAGAAATATTCGCGGGTTTCAGTCCTGACCCTCACGCCATCGCGCTCATGCGCTTCTTCGCTCTCTTCGGT
>CAYNDM010000347.1:1032-3158 GCA_964395265.1 uncultured Bacteriovoracaceae bacterium | reverse complement strand
AACGTTCGCGAAAGAGACTTCGCCCGACGAGGCCGATCTCGAACGCTACGGCCGGATTCTCGAGGAGCTCGAGCTGATGGACGAGTATCGCCTCGAGGCTCGCTCCAAGGAGATCCTCACCGGGATGGGCTTCAAGGCCGCCGATCTGCACCGCTCGCTGACTGAGTTCAGCGGAGGCTGGCTGATGCGCGTGGCCCTTTCCCGCATCCTGCTCATGGAGCCCGATCTGCTGCTCCTCGACGAGCCGACCAACCATCTGGATCTCGAGTCCTTGCTTTGGCTCGAGGAATTCCTGAAAGCGTATCGGGGCGCCTATCTCCTCGTCAGCCATGATCGCGCTTTCCTCAACCGAATGGTCGAGGAAGTCCTCGAGATCGATCAGAAGCAGATCTGGACCTATCGAGGGAACCTCGATTCCTGGACCGCCCAGAAAGAAGAACGACTGAAAGTGCTGCGCGCGCAATACGAAGGCCAACAGGCGAAGATCGCGGAGCTCGAGCGCTTCATCGAGCGGTTCGGGGCCAAAGCGAGCAAAGCCGCTCAGGCCCAGAGCCGGGTGAAGCAGCTCGAAAAAATGGATCGCATCGAGCTTCCCAACGAGAAGCCCAGCGTGCGGTTCCGATTTCCGCCCGCGCCTCACAGCGGGAAGGAAGTAGTTACCCTCAAGAAGGCTTCGGTTTCTTACGGAGACAAGCCGATCTTCAGGGACCTGGACTGGGTCATCCGCCGCGGCTCTCGTGTCGTGATCGTAGGCGTGAACGGCGCCGGCAAGTCCACTTTGCTTCGCGTGCTGGCCGGAATTCTCGGTCCTCGATCAGGCGAAATGCGCCATGGGCATGAGGTCAAGGTGGGCTACTACGCCCAGCACCAGCTCGAAAGCATCGATCCAGCGAATACGGTCCTTCGAGAGCTCGAAAACGTAGCTCCTCACCTGCCGGTTTCGCAAGTGCGCGCGATCGCCGGGGCGTTTCTCTTCACTGGCGACGCCGTCGAGAAACGCTGCGCGGTGCTGTCGGGAGGAGAAAAGGCCCGCGTCGCCTTGGCCAAGCTTCTGCTCTCGCCATCAAACTTCCTGCTTCTCGACGAGCCGACCAACCATCTGGACATCGAGTCGAGGGGGGTGCTCCTGGACGCACTCCTGGACTACGAGGGCACGCTGTGCCTGGTCTCGCACGATCGCTCGTTCGTTTCTCCACTTGTGGATTCTGTTTTGGAGATCATCCCGTCCGAGAACGGATCGGAGGTCATCCCTCTTCTGGGAAGCTACGAAGACTATTTGCAGCGCAAGATGAAGGAGGTCGCAGAATCGGCGCGCTCGTTGAGCTCCGCTGAGCGCTCGAAAACAAATCCATCGGAGAACCCCAAACCGGACGCCTCAGCGAAGACCGGCCCCTCGAACAACCAAAGACGCGCCTGGGATCAGGAGAGGGAGCGCCTCGAGAAGGATATCGCCAAGCTCGAAGCCGAGCAGTCGGAGATTCACCGGGCCTTGGCGGACCCGGCGACTTATGAAGATCCGAAGAGGACCTTGGCTCTGTCCCAACGGCAAGGCGTCATCGAGAAAGAGATGGGGGATAAGCTGACTCGCTGGGAGGAGCTCTGTACGGCGCTCGGGGTTTGAGAGAAGGAGCCTTATGCGCCTGGTCGCGACGAATCGCCGCGAATTGAAACACTCAAGGCTATTCAATTCCCTGAGGCGGCGCTAGGATCGGTGCCATGAGCAAACAATCCATTTATGATTTTGAGGTCAAGACGAGCGACGGTCAGTCGACGACGCTGTCCCAATATCGCGGCAAGGTGATGCTGATTGTAAATGTCGCCAGCGAGTGCGGCTTTACTCCCCAGTACGAAGGACTCGAGCACTTGTATCGCGAATACAAGGAACGGGGATTGGTGGTCCTGGGGTTTCCCTGCAATCAGTTCGGCGGCCAGGAGCCCGGCACCGAAGCCGAGATCGTCTCGTTTTGCCAGAAGAACTACGGGGTCAGCTTCCCTATTTTCGCAAAGATCGAGGTCAACGGCAGCGGTGCCCATCCTCTTTGGGAATTCCTGAAGCGCGAGGAAAAAGGAATTATGGGAACCGAAGCGATCAAATGGAATTTCACGAAGTTACTCGTGGACCGGGA
>CAYNDM010000347.1:0-1022 GCA_964395265.1 uncultured Bacteriovoracaceae bacterium | reverse complement strand
GTCCTGAAGCGCTATGCCCCAAGCACGACCCCGAGCACGATCGAAAAGGAACTTCGCCTCTGAGATGAAACCCCTTCTTTTCTCCATTCGTTTTCCGGTTCTGATCGCTCTCGCGATCGCCTTCGTTGGCTGCTCGTCGGCGCATAAGCGGGCCCAAGAGATGCTTGAGCAGGGCCTCTACGAAAACGCCATCGAGGGCTTTGAGCGGATCTTGAGGGAAAAGCCCGGGGACCCCGAAGCCCTGGCAGGCCTCAACCAGGCGCGCTTCGGCTTCATCGGCCAAAAGCTGATCGAAGTGCGAAGAGCCCGCCTCGCCGGGAGCGACACTCAGAGCCTCGATGTCTTCCTGAACATCCTGGAAAAGCAGAAGGAATGGGGGATGGTCCCAGGCGGCCCGGCTGCGTTCACTCAAGTAGAGGAGCGGGCCTACGCGATGGACAACGCCGCTCAGCGGGTCCAAAAGGACCTGGCCCAGTCCCAACCGCTTCGAGCAGAGTATTTCCTAGTGAAGTACGAGCCCATCTTCTCGGGTGAGCAGCGCCCGAAGTATGATGCCCTCAAAAAGCAGGTGCGCGCGAACGGACAAGCCAGCTGTCGCGCCTTCCAGAAAGAAAAACTCGAAGGCCGCCCCAATCTGGCCCAGTTCCTCAGCACGTATTGCCAGTACTGGGGCGAGAAGAGCCGCAAGTTCCCGGAAGACGCCCGAGCGCAGCTTTCCATTTTTTTTCGGGAGCCTTCGATTGAGGTCGAGATCGAGAGGATGCCCTTGGACGCGAAAGCGCTTCTTTCCCAGCAGCTTCAAAGGGTGTTCGAGAGCACCGCCTGGTTCGACCCTCACGGCAAGAAACGATTTTCAGCCAAGGTCACTGGCTCCTTTACGAACGATCACCGGCGCGAAAGACTCAGTCTCGCCCACGTCTACTCGACTCACGAGCCCTACAAGGAGTTGGTGCGGAAAAAGCAGATGCGAGAAGTCCCTTACACCGCAATCGAAAACGTTTATGCCGCCGCCTCCGGCACGA
>CAYNDM010000346.1:0-3176 GCA_964395265.1 uncultured Bacteriovoracaceae bacterium | reverse complement strand
CTTCCAGCGAGTGTTGGGTCAGGTCAGTGGAGTACCCGTAGACGGAGCGATTGTCGAAGATCACGCGTAGGCCCACCCCCCGGTCCGTTCCGTCGATGATGCGCTCGACTCTCCCGCCCTCGAACATCACGCGCGTGCCGTGGGTGTCTTCGAAGAAAAGCTCCGCCAAAGCCCCACCGCGGCTCAAGGCCAGGCGCAGGATCTGGTCGATGTCCAGATGCTCGAGACGGAAATCACGCAGGACCTTTTGCAGAATCGGGTTCATAGACCATTTCTCCTAATGATTGGAGCAACTCATCGACTTCCGCCAAAAATCCAACAGGGATGATCAGCTCGAGATCCCGGTATGGGTCGCCTGGCCTGAACGGCAAAGTCGAGTAGCTGCAGATGCCTTCATGGGCTTCGAGAATGAAGTAAACGAACGCGGAATCCTCTTTTCTCACCCGGATCACGCGGGTTCGCGCCTCTCTCGTCACTGCTGGAATGGTAGGGGAATCAGAAAGCATTGTCACGTCGCACCCGGCCCTCGAGGACCCTCGAAGCGATAACTCCTGACCGCTTTTGTTAGCTTGCCGAAAGCGTTGGGTCAACTTATCCTAAAAAGACAGATGTCCAAGCGATCGGGAATCGTGACCAGAAAGATTCTACTCTCGAGCGTGGCGGCCGGTCTCGCCCTGAGCGGCTGCAGCACCGGGATCAAGCGCGAAGAGCACGAGAAAACCCAAGCGCAGATCAACGACCTTCAAGCATCCATCGCTTCCATGACCAAGCGGCTCGAGGCGATGGACAATCAGCTGAGCGGGCTCAACGATGCGTTGATCGCCACGCGGCATCGGTTGGAATCCAGCTCTTCATCCGCGTCGTCATCCACCCCTCTTGCCGGAGTCCTTCCGCATCCTTCCGCCAAAGCGGGAACGGAAGTCGATCCCGAGAGCGCGCCGCTCGATCCAGAGGCCGGATTCGTGAACGATTCCGCCACCCGTGCTTACAAACAGGGCCTGGTTTTCCTCCAGTCCCGGAGCTATTCAGAAGCGATTCTGGCCTTCTCCTCGTTTCTCGAGCGCTATGCCGACCATCCTTTAGCGGGTTCGGCCCAGTACTACATTGGCGAATCCTATTTTCAGCAAAAGGAATACAAGCTGGCCGCTCAGGAGCTCGAAAGAGTCCTGACATCCTATGACCGCAGCCCTCATGTGCCTCAGGCTCTCCGCCTCCTGGCGGAGGTTGAAGAAACCTTGGGACGGACGGACAGCGCGACGAAGCACCGACAGCTGCTCGCCACGGTTTTTCCCCAATCCCCGGCAGCCGCGCAACCCCAGCCGGCAGCGATCTCGGGCGCAGTGGACCAGATGCCAGAAGCGGAAGCATCCGCCGAGGCGTCGATCTCATCGGAGGCTCAGGATGGGCCGCCTCCAACCGCGCCTGAACCTGATGCCCATGAAGCAGGGGAATGATGCATCCTAACCGCGCGACCCTGAAGACGGTCCTCGCGACTCTCCTTGCCGCGCTAGGCGCGACAGTGGCCGAGCAAAACGCCTTTGGGATCCCTCCGCGCTCGCAGGAACTCGAGACTCTCAACCTTTCGAAGAATCTGCAGCCCGTTCCGGATGACGTATGGGCGCAGATCGCCGGCCCCAAAGTGAGCGAGAACTACACGATCCTCAAAGGGGATACGCTCTACGACATCTCCATGCGCCTCTTCGGCGATGGAAAGTACTGGCCCAAGATCTGGGCTCTGAACAACGCCCGGATCACCAATCCTCACCTGATTCGCCCCGGAAACCTGGTGGCGTTCGAGCCTGGAACGGGAAGCTCCCTGCCCACGGTCTCCATCCGAGCCGCGCAGGAGAACCTGATCCTGGTCGACGAATCCACCCCAGGGCATGTACCCGCCGCCAAGCAGGAGACATCAGGCGAGAAGACTTATCCTCGCTCGAACGAGTGGAGCATGCTTCCCAAGCAGCGCTGGGAAAGCGTGACGATCCGGGTTCCTCCCACGGTGGACGCGCAAGGCTTCGACAAGCGGACCCGTATCAGCCGCAACACCAGCAGGGGGAACCAGATCAATCAGTTCGCGAGCGGAGAGAAACTGGAGTCCCGCGGGACGATCCGGCACTCGCGCTACGAGCAGGAGTACCTTACCCTCAACGATCGCGTCTTCATCGAGTCCGAAAAAGGCCTTCAGGTGGGAGATGTCTACGCCATCGTGAGCCAGCCAACGAAGTTCAGCGCGCCGAGCTCCGATCGCACGGGTTACCGCTACTCGATCCTGGGCGAGGTGAAAATCGTCGGAGTGAAGGAAGGGCTTTTCGAAGGGCTCATCATCAACGCGCGCGGGCTGATCACGCGAGGAAACATCCTCATTCCCAAGGTCGAGAGACTGGGGCAGCTCCAGGCGATCCCGGGAAGCCAGAAAACCGACGCCGTGATCGTGGTCGACACCACCGACTCAACCGATCTGATCGGCCAGTACAAGACCGTCTTCATCGACAAGGGCACGAAGGACGGGATCGCCGTCGGGATGATTTTTCGCTCTTACCGCAAGAAAGACCCGAAAACCGATAAGAAGATCACCGATTCGAATCATATTCCGCTGGCGGATATCCAGGTCACTCACGTAACCGATACGTACTCCACCGGACTCGTCATCTCTTCGATCGAAACCTTCGATCAAGACACCTTCGCCACTCTTCTGACCGATCTCTCGAGCCTCGACAAACGATCGAGGAACAATGGCGGAGGCGACGATCTAAGCAGCCTCGAGAACCTCGATGGCGGAGGCGACCTGGGAACCCAAGAGAGCCAGACGCTTGAGGAGCTCGAAGGATTTGGAGAAGTTGGCAAATCGGAAGTCAGCGATTCGAAGGCAGACGACTCGGACCTCGACTCCTTCGATACATCGAACCTGGACGCATCGCCTGTCGAGGACCCACTTTTCCCCGAGAGCAGCGCTCCTTTCGAGGACGCATCCATCCCTGAGGGCGATGCCACTCTTGAAGAGGCCGACGCCGGGTTTGGAACCGGTTTGGACGAATCCGCGGCGATTCCCGAGACAGCGCCCGCCGACGACGACGGGTTTAACGATTTCCTGGAGGATCCTCCGTTCGAGACCGCACCTCCCCCAGTAGCGGAAGCGCCGGAGCCTCTTGAGCTCTAAAGGCTCCTGTCTCTAAGGC
>CAYNDM010000345.1:0-3221 GCA_964395265.1 uncultured Bacteriovoracaceae bacterium | reverse complement strand
CCCCGGCACCGATAGGCTGATGATGTGGGGAACGCTCCCTTCCGGGGAGTTCCAGCGGACAGGGGCTTTCGATCCGTCCGTGTGAAGCAGTCGTTTCGAGATGAGGCCCTTGCGAAAGCGATCGCGCAGCATCCGGGTATGGCTGATGAAATGCTCACGCTTGTCCAACGCTTGCTCGGCCGCCTCCCGAAACCCGGCGATCAGGCCAGCGTTTTGCGTGCCGGAGCGGAAGCCGCCTTCTTGCTCGCCTCCCCAAATCAGAGGGCGGAGCCCCGATTTGAGGAGCTGCCGATTCAAAACCACCAGCGCCCCCACGCCCTTGGGGCCGGCGATCTTGTGGGCGGACAAAGAGACCAGGTCGATCGGGGACGGAGCGGTGGGAACCTGGACTTTCCCGAAAGATTGGACGGCGTCAGCATGAAAAATCAAGCCGGGAACTTTCTCTTTCGCCAAGCTTGCCAGGCGCTCCACCGGAAGGATGGACCCCATGATGTTGTTGACCTGCTGGATGCTGCCCAGCACCGTTTCGGGGGTCAGCAGCTCGAGGAACTTCGTTTCGGCGATCTGTCCTTGAGCGTCGACCGGCACGAGCTGGGCATCGATTCCCAACGAGGTCAGCGAACGCACGGTGTTCCGAACCGCCGGATGTTCGATGGAAGACGCGAGAACGCGGGGAGGGCGGGATGATTCTCCTTTTTTGAGGTGCTGACTCAAAGCCTCGAGCGCCACGCCGTAGATAGCGAGATTGTCGGCCTCGCTGCCGCTGCCGGTGAAAATAATCTGGTCAGGGTGAGTGTTGAAAGTCTTGGCGAAATAAAGGCGGGAGTCCCGAATCGCTTTGGCGGCCTGCTGTCCAAGAACGTGACTGGACGAGGGGTTGCCGTATTCGTTCGACGTGAATCGATGAACTAAGGCCGCTGCTTCTTCGCAGCAACGGGTGGTCGAAGCGTTATCGAAAAAGAGATATTTCCTCACCAAGTCCACTTCTTAGCGGAGAAAGGTGGCGAAGCCAAGGGGGGCCTCCAAGAGCTTGCGGCCTGCTGATTGACGCATTCAAGGTCCTGGCCAGTGTCTGGTCAGAATACGGTTTTTCTTAACAATTGCTCATAGACTAAACACCCGAACTGACTAAGAAAAAGACATATTCGTCAATATTTTAGCCTGTCCATTAATACTGGCTAAAAATAATCCGATATGCTCGATGGAGATTCCAAACATGATCAATTGGGAAGAACTGAAGCATATCCACGTTATCCGAAAACTCGAGGAAATCCTCGCTCAGTGGTTCAATACTGAGATTTTCTTTGTCGACGAAAGAGGCCAGGTTCGAAACTACGACCCGCTGGATCGCCAACGCGAGTTCAGAAACCCGCTCTGCGCCACTTTCCTCCCTAAGGAAAAGGGTCGCGAACTGGTTCTCAAGGCGATTAGCGAGGCCAATGAGCGCGCGTATCGGTCCGAGAAGCCGCACATGCTCGTCCCGGGGCCTGCGGGCGTTGAAACGGCGTTCGTTTCGCGTATCACCGTGGACAATGACTATCTGGGAAGCGTGTACGCCTACTGCTTCATCGAAAAAGCGGTGAGCGAAGGGGACCGCAAGCGGGCCCGCGCGGCCGTCGAGTCGTTGGGACTGGACGGCGAAGCTTTCGACAACGCGGTCACGCGCCTTCGAGTATTGAGCGAATCGGAGAAAAAGTATTTCTTCGAGCTCGTGGACCTGGTGGCCCAGGAAATTGTGACTTTCCATACCGAGATCAGCAAGCGCGAGGAGCGCATCAACGCCCTCAATAACCAGCTTGGGACCCGTTACAGCTACGATTCGATGATCGGCAAGTCGAAGCCCATGCAGGAGATGTACGGTCTTCTCGATAAGATCCGCAACTCCGAGTCCACCGTGCTCGTGCAAGGGGAGAACGGTACCGGTAAGGAACTGATCGCGCGCGCGATTCACTACAACTCGCCCCGCAAGGATTCGCAATTCGTCACCGTGAACTGCTCAGCGTTCAACGAGAACCTCCTCGACAGCGAACTCTTCGGTCATGTCAAAGGATCGTTCACGGGCGCTGTGAAGGACAAGAAGGGCTTGTTCGAGGTGGCGGACAAAGGCACCCTGTTCCTTGACGAAATCGGCGACATGTCTCCTACCATGCAGGTGAAACTGCTTCGCGTGCTGCAGGAAGGGACGCTCACGCCGGTGGGCGGGACGGAGCTCAGGAAAGTGGACGTCCGCGTGGTGGCGGCGACAAACAAGGACCTGAAGTCGATGGTGGAAGAGGGTACGTTCCGCGAAGACCTCTACTACCGGCTCAACGTCGTCAACCTGGTCGTGCCCCCGCTTCGGGACCGCAAGGAGGACATCCCGCTTCTGGTGGATCATTTCCTCGCCAGGGGATGTAAAGAGAAAGGCGTGCCTCTCAAGAATCTCGCCAAGCGCGCGATCGAGAAGATCTTCGATTACCCTTGGCCCGGCAACATCCGCGAACTCGAAAACGAGATCGAGCGCTTGATCGTCCTGTCGGGAGACGATCAGAGAATCTCGGCCGAGCTTCTTTCGCAGAGGATCCGCGACCACGGCGAGACCTCGAAGGTCCAAGGCGTCCGCGTCGCCGGCAAGCTGAAAGACGCGCTCGAAGAGCTCGAGAAGACAATGATCAAGGAAGGCTTGCGTCGCACCAATTGGAACAAGAGTCGCTTGGCCAAGGAGCTGGGCATCTCTCGCGCAGGCCTGATCATGAAAGTCGAGAAATACGGGCTTGATAAGCGCAAGCTGGCTCGCGCCGAGTCGGCCTGAGAGCCGGTCTCTCAGTTCAGCTCGATTCCGTAAGGATATCTCCAGCCCCGATAGGGACCCTCCGGTTCCTTGTCGGGGCTTCTTTTTTTGTCAAAGAAGAACCTGAACAGCACTGACGCTTCCATCGAGGGTTTCGGGCTGATCTCGCCTCCGATCAGGACGCCTTGCCCCGCGGCAGAGAGCCCGATCGACACTTCGGGAGTGATCACGTAATGATAGCCAACCTCTCCTAAGAGCCCCACGGCTCCGGTCGGCATCGCATAATTGTCAAAACCCGCGGTATCGCCCACCCTGCTCCAAACCAGGGGAGTAGCGCCTCCTCCCACGAAAAATCCGGCAGCTTCCAGACGCAGTATGGGGTATGTCGCTTGCAGTCCGAAGTGCCGGCCCTCTTTCGATCCGTTGCTGAGACGGTGTTGAAGCGCAAGCT
>CAYNDM010000344.1:2608-3235 GCA_964395265.1 uncultured Bacteriovoracaceae bacterium | reverse complement strand
TTGCAGTCCTTTAGAATTCGCACTTTTTCGTTTTATGATTCCCGCTTGATAGGAAAGCTCACATGGACAATACGAACGATCTGACGACCGACCAATTGGCTCAGGATGGCTTAAGGAAAGATGGGGGAGCATCGATGAGTGAGGGCAGAGGCGAGGCGCGCAAGGAAAGCGCGGATGGAAGCGCATTTCGGTTGGAAGATCGTTCCGCGCAGCTGGGCGCGAAGATCTGGGCACTGGTCTTCGATCTGCCAGGCGAGAAAGTGAACAAGCTGAGCCGAAAAAGCATGACTGAGTTCGAGAGTCTCCTGCCCAAGCTCGAGGAGATGGGGAAGGCGCGGGAGATCGATGCGCTGGTCGTGGTTTCGGGAAAGCCCGGGAACTTCATCGCCGGGGCGGATATCGAGATGTTCCAGGAGGTGAAGACGGCGGACGAGGCGGAGGCGCTCTCCCGAATGGGACAGAGGCTCATGAGCCGTTGGGAAGATCTCCCGTTCCCGACCGTTGCGGCCATCAATGGGGCGGCCGTCGGCGGCGGATGTGAGTTTCCTTTGGCCTGCTCGGCGATTCTGATGTCGAACGATCCTTCGGCCCGGATCGGCATGCCTGAAGTCATGCTGGGGATCATCC
>CAYNDM010000344.1:0-2598 GCA_964395265.1 uncultured Bacteriovoracaceae bacterium | reverse complement strand
ATGGGGGGCTGCATTCGGACACCCCGCAAGGTCGGCATCGCCACGGCTCTCGATCTGATCCTGACGGGGAAAACCCTCTCGGGCGACCGTGCTTACAAGGCCGGCCTGATCGAAGCCGTGCTTCCCAAGGAGAACTTCGAGGCATCGGCGTTTCAATGGGTGAAAAAGAACCTGAAGGCGCTGGCCAGCGGCGAACGCCTGGCGAAAGAGCCGAAGCTGGGCGGAATGGGGGGCACCATGGGGAAACTCATGGAGTCGACCCCGATCGGGAAAAGCATCATTTTCAAGAAAGCTCGCGAAGGAGTCCTTGCGCGCAGCAAGGGGCATTACCCAGCGCCGATCGAAGCGATCGATGTCATTCAATCCACCGGGGGGTGCTACGGGCCCAAGCTCAGAGGCAAGCAGCGTGAAGGCGCGATGGCGCGCGAAGCCCGCGGCTTCGGCAAAATGGCCGTTACGGATGTTTCGAGAAATCTAGTTCGGCTGTTTTTCATGACCGAGGCAGTGAAGAAATCCAAGGGGCTGCCACCCGGGGTCGCGGCTCATCCCAAGAAGGTTCAGTCGGGAGCCGTTCTGGGTGCCGGCGTCATGGGAGGCGGGATCGCTCAGCTCCTGGCGGACAAGGGTGTCCCGGTGC
Source organism: uncultured Bacteriovoracaceae bacterium (assembly GCA_964395265.1). Taxonomy (GTDB): domain Bacteria; phylum Bdellovibrionota; class UBA1018; order UBA1018; family UBA1018; genus CAYNDM01. The sequence continues at coordinate 1,961 of CAYNDM010000344.1, read as the reverse complement.
GAATGAAAGACCTGAACACCCAGGCGCTCAGCCTCGGCGTTCAATCAGCAGCTGCCGTCTTCAAAAAGCAGCTGAAGCGGAAAAGGATCACTCCGCGCGATTACGTTCAGAAAATCAATCTTATCTCTCCGACCGTGGACTTCGCGGGCTTTATGCACGCCGATGTAGTGATCGAGGCGATCATCGAGAAGATGGACGTCAAAAAGAAGGTCTTTCAGGAGCTCGAAGGGTACGTCAAGGACGACTGTGTGATTGCTTCGAACACTTCCTCTCTTTCGATCTCGGAAATGCAGAGCGTGATGAAGCATCCGGAACGGTTTGTCGGGATGCATTTTTTCAATCCGGTCCACAAGATGCCGCTGGTCGAGGTTATCCGGGGAGAGAAGTCGTCCGACGACGCGGTTTCCACGGTATTCGAATTCAGCAAGAGGCTCGGGAAGACGCCGATCGTTGTGAAGGACGCGCCTGGGTTCTTGGTGAACCGGCTCTTGATGCCGTATCTGAACGAGGCGACCTGGCTGCTGGCCGACGGTGCTCCGATCCAGGATATTGACCGCGTGCTACTTGGATTCGGGATGCCCATGGGGCCGATGGAGCTGATCGACGAGGTGGGCGTGGATGTCGGAGAAAAGGTGGCGCACATCCTTCACGACGCTTTCGGGGATCGCATGCTTCCGGCGCCTTTCAACCATAAGGTCGTCGAAGCTGGGCGTCTTGGAAAGAAGAACGGCAAAGGGATTTACACCTACGAGAACCCAAAGAAGAAGAAGGAGTTCGACCCGAAAGTTTACGAGATCCTAGGCGTCACTCCGAGCCCCGGCGCGGTCAGCGACTCTGAGATTCTTGAGCGCTGCATTTTGCCGATGATCAACGAGGCCAGCCGGTGCCTGGACGAAAAAGTGGTGGCCTCCGCTTCGGAAGTGGATCTTGGGATGATCATGGGCACAGGCTTTCCTCCGTTCAGGGGCGGATTGCTCCGCTATGCGGATACTCTGGGAGCGCGAGCAATCGTCGAGAAACTGAAGAAATACCAAGAGCGTTTCGGCGCCCGGTTTGAGCCGGCTCCTGCGCTTGTGAAGCGTGCCGAGAATGACCAGAGATTCTACCAGCAGTAGTTCCGTGCTTGGGGATTCAGGGGCGCTTCGCCATCTCTGGCAAAGCCCATGGGCCCGGTGGGTCGGGTTCCGTTATCTGAAGTCGAAGAAGCATTCGCGGTTTTTGAGCTTCATCACGGTGATCTCGATCATTGGTGTGGCGCTGGGAGTGACCGCGATGATCGTCGTTCTTTCGATCATGGACGGGTTCGAGGCGGAGCTGAAGAAGCGGCTGATGGGCTCGGAGCTGCATGTCTTGGTGACCCCATCGGAGAAAGTCCCCGGTTTCGAGATGGGGTTCGTCCCCGAAACCTCGTTTCAGCCCGAGCGGGCATTGGCCCAACTGGGAAACCTGAGGAAAGAGGTGGAGTCCTTCGAGCCGGTGCTCGCGCCAGAGGCGATTCTGAAGTCTGGACGCAAGGTCAAGGGGATCGTCTTCAAGGGGATTTCGCCGACGAAGATGGAGCGCCTGAAAACTCAGCTCACCGAGGCCGCGGAGCCCGGGATGCTGACTCATCGTGAAAACGGACGTGCGACGCGGCTGCCAGGCGTCTTCATCGGACAGGAGCTCGCTTACGAGTTGGGCGTGATTCCAGGCGACCCCGTGACTCTGATTTCGCCTACCGAGATGGAAGGCCCCCTTGGGAACATTCCGCGACTGAAAAAATTCGTGATCGAGGGGATTTACCGCACCGGTCTGCCCGATCAAGAGCTTCAGGTCCTTTTCGCTCCGATGGGCTCGGTCCGTTCTTTCCTGAAGCGATCCGGAGTGGTCTCTCATTGGGAGATGACGATTCGTGATTTCGATGGAGCGTCTGGCGTCGCGGAAGCCCTCACAGAGCCCTTACCTGATATGAAGGTTGAGTG
>CAYNDM010000343.1:0-3263 GCA_964395265.1 uncultured Bacteriovoracaceae bacterium | reverse complement strand
AAACTGAACGAAGTTCTTCCGGATTATTGGATCTGCTCGAATCAGAAAGCGAAACGGATGCTCGACTTCGCCCCTGAATTCGACCTTCGCACCGGGATGTCTAACGCGATCGAATGGTACAAGGCACAAGGTTGGCTCTAAGAGGATTGAAAGCGTTCAAGGCGGCCTGCCTGCTGGCGCTCGCCATCGTCGCCGGCTCCTGTCGGAGCAGCGTCGAGGGCCTGGGTGTCAAGATCGACCTTCAGATCAAGAAGCTCGACAACGGCCTCACCATTATTTTGGTCGAAGATCATACCGTCCCGCTCATTTCGTATCAGACGTGGTTTCGCGTGGGTTCGGTGGACGAGAAGCCCGGCAAGACGGGGATCGCTCATCTCTTCGAGCACCTCATGTTCAAAGGAAACCGGAAGTACGGGCCCAAGGAGTTCTTTCAGCAGCTCGAAGCCAAGGGAGCCGACGTCAACGCGTTCACCACGCGCGACTACACCGCTTACTACGAAACCTTCACTCCTGATTTGCTCGAGAAAGTGATCGACATGGAGTCGGATCGAATGGCGAACCTGAGCCTGAACGAGGAGGTCTTGAAGTCCGAGCAGCAGGTCGTCCTCGAGGAGCGCAGGCTGCGCACGGATAACAGCCCGTCTGGAAGATTGCAGGAAGCGCTTTGGAGCCTTTCGTATTCGAGACATCCTTACAAGTGGCCCGTGATCGGGCTCCCGCAAGACCTGCTCTCGGTTCAAGTGGAAGATCTGAGGAGTTTCTTCTCGACTTATTATTCTCCGTCGAACGCGACGATCGTCGCGGTTGGGGACTTGAACGCCACGCGAACGTTCAAGATGATCGAGAAGGCCTACGGCGGAATACCCTCGAAGCCGCGGCCGGCGCGAAAGATCGCGGCTGAACCCGAGCAGAAGGGAGAGCGCAGGCTGCGTCTCTTCGATCACACGGCCTCTGAGCGGTTCGTTCAGTCCTATCACGTGACCGCGGCGAGCAACGAGGAGTCCTACGCGATCGACGTGCTGGCCAGCATCCTCTTCGACGGGACCAGCTCGCGCGCGTATCGCCGTCTGGTCGAGGAAAAGGACCTTGTGCTCTCGATCAGCGGCTCGGCGTACACCCCGACCTATCCGGGGCTCTTCATGATCTCCGGGACGATGAAAGGCGATGCCGCCACCGAGCTCGCGGAGCGGGAGTTGGATCAGCTGATCCGGGAGATCCAGGAAAGCGGCGTGAGCCAGGACGAGGTGAAGAAGGCCGTCAGGCAGCTGACCGTGCAGCTCGTGGACAGCGTGCGAACGGCACACGGAAAAGGCCAGTTGATCGGAACGATTCAGATGATCCTGGAGCGACCGGAAAGGTTCGGCGAGGACTTGGAGAAATACCTGAAGGTGACTCCCGACGACGTCCGGCGCGTCGCGACCAAGTACCTGCGTCCCAACAACCGAAACGTGGTGACGCTTCTTCCTGAAGAGAAGAGGAAGGGGGCGGCCGCGCTATGAGAGTCTTCCTGATCGCGCTGTTTTCCTCGATGGCCTTCTCGGTGCAGGCAATGGCGGCCGTCGAATTCAAGCTTCCGAAACCCGAGCTCGAGACGCTCCCCAACGGGCTCGAAATCGTCTGGTTCGTCGATCAAAGTCTACCGGTGGTGGATTTGATGCTGTTGGTGAAATCCGGCTACCGGGACGACCCCCAGGGCAAGAGCGGGACCGCGGAGCTGGTCTCGAAGCTCCTGGACCGGGGCGCCGGGGGATTGAGTGCAGCCCAGCTCTCTGAAGCGGTGGAGCGGCTGGGAGCCAGCCGCTACAGCTCGACCGACGACGACACTTTCAGTGTCGGGATGCACGGGCTTGCGCAAGATGCGGAGGAGCTGCTGGGGCTTCTCGCCAAGATCGTTCTGAAACCCGCGTTCTCCGCGGACGAGTTTTCCCGCGAGAAAGCGCGGCTTCTCGATCGTTGGAACCATTTGGGGGATTACGGCGAGACACTCGCGTCGATCGCGTATCATCGAATCCTGGCGTCTGCGACAGATTATGCCCGGGGAAGCTTTCATTCCGTCCGAGAGTTTCAAGCGGTCAAGCGCGAGGACGTGCAGGCGTATCATCAGCGGCATTTCACGCCAAAGAACTCGGTGCTCCTCGTAGTCGGGAAGGTCGATCGATCCAAGTTCCGAAAGGAGCTGATCGATGTCTTTGGCTCCTGGCAGGGCGAGGTCCCGAAACGGGATTGGAAGCCTTTTGTCGAAAAAAGGATCAAAGCCCGCCAAGGCTCGGTGGTCTTGGTTGGAAGAAAAGGGCTCACCCAGGCCCAGGTTCGCATGGGTTTTCGAGGCCCGTCGCTTCACTCGCCCGAGCACTATGACCTGGCCGTCGCGAACGCGCTTCTCGGCGAGTATTTTCACAGTCGCCTCAACACGATCATTCGAGACAAGCTTGGGTTGACCTACGGCATCGGGAGTTCATTCTCCTATAGCCGCGATTTCTCCAAGTTCACTGTTTCTGCCGCGACAGCCAATCAGAGCGTCGGGCAGCTCATCCAGAAAGCCAAAGAGATCCTGGCCGAGATCAAATCTGGGAAAATTTCCCAAGAGGAAGTGATCACCGCCAAGGAATACCTGATCGGGGGCTTTCCTCTGAGCCTCGCGACCTTGCAGCACGTGGCTTCGCGTTGGGTGAGCGGCTACGTGTACGGGCTGGGAACGGACTATCTGGACGCTTACGTGCCGAAGGTCTCGGTCGTCACCCAAGAGAGCGTGTTGAAAGCCGTGGCGAAGCACCTGCGCTTGGAAGAGTTGGTCGTGGTAGTCGCCGGCGATCCCGCCGAGGTCGGCAAGAGCCTTGGCAAGAGCGGGCTTCCTTTTACGCGGGTCTCAGTGAAGGACCTGAGGTGATCGGATCGATCGTCACGCTTTCCATCGCGCTATTGCCTTCGAAATAGGCGCCGAACTGGACCTGGAGCGCGGGGGAGTGGATATCCCCGATCACTCGGCCAGTCGACGAGACGACGACCTTTTTGCTGGCTTGGATGTTCCCTTTGACGTAGCCGTCGACGATCAGCGTGTCGGCCCGGATGTTCCCTTCGACCAACGCTGTTTCCCCGAGGATGATCGTGCTGCCAGGAAGCCCTTCGACTTCGCCCACGATGACTCCGTGGACTCGGGCGACCTGATCAAACGTGATCTTGCCTTCGATTCGTGTGGCCTCGGCGACGATGTTCACCGCGGTTTCGATGATTTCGTTCATGGCGTCGAGCCCTCCTCGTTGGTC
>CAYNDM010000342.1:0-3268 GCA_964395265.1 uncultured Bacteriovoracaceae bacterium | reverse complement strand
ATTCCAGCCGTACTGATCTGGCCGCCGATCCACAGCATGGTGGTGGTGACGTCGCCGATCGGCGACCATGCGCCTCCAGCGTTGGCGGCAATGATGATCATTCCTGCGAAGATCTTTCTCTCGTACGGATCCTGAACCAGTTTTCTCAAAAGCGAGACCATCACGATAGCCGTCGTCAGATTGTCCAGGAGCGAAGACATGAAAAACGTGATGACGGACATCACCCAGAGCAAAGAGCGACTATCCTTCGTGCGGATCCGGTTGGTGATGACCTTGAAGCCCTGGTGCGCGTCCACGAGCTCGACGATCGTCATGGCCCCCAGGAGGAAGAACAAGATCTCGGAGATACCGGCGAAGTGATGAGAGAGCGCATCGGTCACCTTCGCTTTATCGGGAGCGAACAGGACATACAAAGTCCAGATCAACACGCCCGTCATGAGCGCTGGCGCGGTTTTATTGATCCGCAGCGGATGCTCGAAGACGATGGCTGCGTACCCCAGGACAAAGATCGCGATCAGGCCGAGTTCCATAAGAAGGGGGGCAGATAATCCCATTTGCTCGGGTCTGGCAATAGATTCGTGGGATTGAACCCATTCTTCGACAACTCAATCTGAAAAAATGAAAATCACCGTGGTGCGATATGAGCCCGCTCCAATGATCCACGGAACTGCGATGCTCACCAAGCCGGGGGATCGCTCGCCGGGAACGACTCCCAGGACGCTTCTTCGACCACATCGCGCTTGCCCTCGCCGAAACGCGATTGATCGGGAGAGCTGACGCTTTCGACCGGAGAGCCCGCGACGCCGCGTGGCTCGTCCCCGATCGGCCGATCCTGCGAGCTGCCCCGAAGCGGCGAAAATCGCCGGGAAATGAAATCGCCGAGCACCCTTCCCAGCCCGTACCCCAGGGCACCGCCAACCAGAAAGAGCCCGCCTGCCATCGTCGTGTTTCGATCCCATTTCAGTTGGACGCCTTTTCGGTCTTCCATCTGCACCTCACCTTTTTGTCGTGATCTCAGCAGTCAATTGCACGATCCAGGCCCTGAGGCTCCGAGCGAGCGACTAAACTTTTTTAATTGATCTACCCAATGTCCTTTTATATAGATGAGAGTTCATGGGTACTGCCGAGGGCTCAAGCGAACTTGAGCCGCAAGCAGCTGGACGGAGAAGCCAGCGATTTCTCCAATTTGAGTTTGGTCAGCAACTGGCCAGATACGGAATGAAAATGAAAAAACGATACTCCCCTTTTGATTACACCATCACCATCAATCGCAAGGACCGCTATCTCGTCGTCTCCTCTCCCCAGTTCGGGTTTCAGGTGGCTACGGGGCAGCTCGACCTCCGCCACGCTTCGCCGGAAGGGATCGGCGAGGCCGTGATTCGAGTCCTGGCCAGCATCAGCCAACGACTCCGAAATCTCGAGCTTTGCGGAGAAGCCCATCCCGAGCCGAAGAAACCCGCCGAAATCCTGGGTGGAGGCATTGTCTCGATCAGCGAGGCCGCCAAGCTCCTGGGCATTCACCCCGCGACGCTGAGAAAAGCGGCGCGCGAGGGCTGGATCCGCTCCAAGAAGACCCCAGGAGGGCATCTGAGATTCTCGCTCGAGGCGCTGGCATCTTATCTGGCCGCTGAAGGCCGCAACCCATCCGAGGTGACGAACCATGAAATCCGCGAACTCAAGCTCGCCTAAGCGGCGAAGCGCTGGTGACGGCCGCGCCGTTCGTCCTCAAGCGCGAAGGAGCCTCGACATCAAGAAAGGCTCCCACGAAAACCCCACCCGACCGGCGGAAGAGCTCCGCCCCAAAGGCCCGAAGGAGAGAAGAATGAGAAACAACCAATGCTTTATCGTAGGCAATCTGGGCTCGGACCCGGTTGAGCGCGGAAGGACCGCGCAAGCGGGTTCGATCGTCGGCATCACGGTCGCCGAGAACGTTCAGGCTTTCGATCCGGAGAGCAGGACTTACAAGACGACGCATACCAACTGGTTCCCCGTCACGGCGTTCGGAAGCACCGCCGAGCGGATCAAGAGGCATTTGAGGAAAGGCGATCGCGTGGCGGTGCAGGGAAAGATGAAAATCTCGAAGTACACCGACAAGTCGGGCAAAGAGGCGACCCGATTCGAGATCATCGCCGATGAGATCGCGCTCTGGAAGCACCTGCCTTCAGCCCAAGGCGGAGGAGCAGCTGTTGACCTAGGCTCGGGGGCCGACCAGGAGGACTCGATCCCGTTCTGAGAAGGTAGCGAGAAAGGGTTGCGCGTCTTCGGGACGCACGAAGCTTCCCGAGCGCGCGCCCTTAGTCTTGCTCTTGCTTCTGAAGGGAGAAAGATGACGTGGTCACACCGCAACTCGTGCCGGAAAGAGTCCCCGACATACTGCTCGCGCTGAGCTTGTTGTCGTCATCGTAGGTTCCCGAACCTGAAAGAGTGCCGTAGCAATGGGTAGTACTCCCCGAAATCTGATTGGCCGCGATCGCGAGCGGATCCAGCCGATTTCCGTCAGTCACCGTAGCGCTCACCGTCCCCGCCGTTCCGTCGTCCGCGACCCAGGTTCCCGAGACCTTGTCGCTCTCATGGCTCAGGGTCATGGTCACGTTGCGGGAGTACGTTGTCCCCAAGGGCCCTGGTCCCGCTCTCGGTGCCCTTGTAGACCCCGTTGAAGTCCGTTCCACATGCCGCCGCCATCAGAGCGATCGGAACCGCCAATGCCCAACCATGACGCATCATAGATCCCCTTCCTTAGGTTTCTTAACTCTTATGATAAATCGAAACTCTTATTCAGCAAGAAACGTTTTAACTTCTTCTCGACTTACGATGAAAATTTGACGTCGATATGACTCGCAGTGGCCGGGCTCAAGCCGCTTTTGCCGGCTTCTGGTCGAGCTCGTTCATCTTGGGAAGGTAGTTGCGAAGGTAGAGCTTGCGACCAATGGCGAGAGTCGGGGCGCTCACGAAGGCTCCCAGGATGCCGAACCAGTGGCTCATTAAAAGAAGAACAATCAGCAGCTGGACGGGAGGCAACTCGATTCTCTCTTTCATCACGACCGGGGTGATGAAATTGCCTTCGAGTTGTTGAATCACGAGATACAAAGCGATGACCCAGATCGCGCTGCCGGGATCGGACGAAAGCGTGCTCAGGGCGGCGATCAGGGCGGCGGCGATGGGACCGACGTACGGGATGAGCTCGCAGAAGGCAGTGATGCCCCCCAAAGGCAGCAAATTCTTCACTCCGATGCTCCCAAGACACAAGGTGGTGATGGCCCAGACGATC
>CAYNDM010000341.1:0-3295 GCA_964395265.1 uncultured Bacteriovoracaceae bacterium | reverse complement strand
GATCATGGAGGCTACCGCCGCCATCACTCGATGAACCTTCCAGCCAATCGCACGATTCCATGGATCGCATGGGGCGCATCAGTGAAAAGGGAAAAACGGATCAGCTCGAGCGTCAAGACGTTCGATACGGCAGCGACGGCACTCGAACTCCTGGGACTTCCAATCCCGTCTGACTGGGATGGAAGCCCCGTGAAGCAAGCACTCGAAAGCAGATCCGAATCCGTAGGCCAAGCGCTCGAAAGCAGATCCGATTAAGACCGGGCCAGGCGATTCACGCTCGTGGATCGGTTTGTTATTCTTTTTTCTTTCCTTTGTCACGAGCGGCGGCTTCGCCAGCCTGCTGTTGGACCCCTGAGAACCCCAACTCGGGTTCAAGCTGGGAAAGAAGCCCCGAGTCGACGCCTTCGATTTCAGCAAGTTCTGGTACGGAGCTGAAAGGACCTCGGTCCTCACGCTCGCTCACGATTTTTTCAGCGGCTTCTCTCGAGAATCCAAGCGCCACGAAGTGATCGACATCCATACGATTCACGTCGGCCTTCTGTTCACAAATGTTCACCGTCGGGATCTGAGCCTGTTCGACCACTGTCCGAGTGACTTTCTTTCTAACCGGCACACTGGCTTCCCCTTCGGAGACGGTTCTTTCGCCTATCACGGGCGGCGTATCCTCGACGATCACCGAGCTTTCACTCACTACCTCGCCATCCTTGGACACCTTCTTCTGTCCAGCGGCTTGGTCGGCAGCTCGCTCCCCCCGCTTCTGGCCCGAGGAGCAGGCGCCTAAAGCCAGGCCCACTGCGGCGATGAACACGCCGAGAGTCTTGAATTTCTTAAGCATAGGTCTTCCTTTCATTCGATTCTCTCTCGCTCGATTCTCATTTGCTCGCGTTTCAGTCGCTTCAAACCCGAATCGTATGGGAGATCTCCAATGGAGGTGCAGAGCCTATACCTCGTTGCGCTCAGCCAATCGCATGATCGATCTGCATCAAGCATCTCGGTTCTCGTCTGAGCCAAGCGGGCTTGTTCTACAGCCACGATCAAGCACACGTCGGCGAGAATGGATCAAATGAGATGAAACGCACGCCCCCGAGAATCACTTGACCGTGCTGAACACCACGCCCCCGAGAATCACTTGACCGTGCTGAACACCACGCTCTCGATTCACTTGACTGGAATGAATGCCATGTCCGCGAGAATTATTTGACCGGGACGAGGCGTGCGAGCTTTCCGTCGTCGGTGGAAAAATAGAGATAACCCTGTGGTCCCGTCCTGACATTTCTGAATCTGAGGCCCAAGTCCCCAAGCAGCGCCTCTTGGTGGACGACGCGCCGATCCTGAATGACGAGTCTTCTCAAGTGCGTTCCGCTTAATGTGCCCATGAAGAGGTTCATTTTCCACTTTGGAAACGCATCTGCCCAGTAGAACTGCGCCCCCGAGGGAGAAATCGACGGAACCCAATACTCTACGGGCTGTTCCATCCCGGGCTTCGATACCCCCTCACCGATCTTCGGCCCGAAGTACTCGCGGCCGTACGTCACCACGGGCCAGCCGTAGTTCTTCCCTCGCTGGATCAGATTGAGCTCATCCCCTCCACGAGGCCCCATCTCGACCAGCCAGATATCATTGTTTCTCATATCCCTGACCAGACCTTGGGGATTGCGATGCCCGAAACTCCAGATCTCCGGCTTGGCGCCCGGCTTGTTCACGAATGGGTTGTCATCCGGAATCGTGCCGTCGATGTTGAGTCTGATGACCTTGCCCATATGAAACCCCAGATCCTGGGCCTGATGGCGCTTGTTCCGGTCACCTACCGTCACGAGGACACGGTCTCGGTTGTCGAATTCGATCCTCTAACCGAAATGGATGTCGTTGCTGTTGGGCTCGTGCGCGGTGAATATCTTTTCGAGTTTCGTCAGTTGAGTTCCTTTTATTTGCGCTCGCGCCAGGACGGTCGTAGCCAAACCATCCCCCACGGGTTCCGCGTAGCTGAAGAAGATCCACGGCACCTTGGGATAAAGGTTATGCAGTCGGATGTCGAGAAGTCCGCCTTGTCCTCTCGCAAAGACCTGAGGCACTCCACTGAGATCGGTCACTGTAGAGTCCTTGAGAGAATAGATCAGCATCTTGCCGGATCTCTCCGTGAAGATCACCTGATCGTTAGGGATGAAATCAAAGCCCCAGATCACGTCATCGCGATCCAGAAGAATTTCCACCCGGAACTTGTGGCCTTCAGAGACATATGTTTTGGCTTTTTCCTTGGCGAATACTGGAGAGATGTTGGCAAAAATGATGAACAGGAGCAGGTACCGAATCATATTCTCACTTTTCCTCTCAGGTTCTTTTTTTCAGAATGACGACGCTTGATCTTCTTGGCTTTGATCTGGCTGGATCTCGATGGCTTCGTTTTCTTCCGAGGCTTGGGACGCGCGAGCGCGGAAGCGACCAGGGCGCGCAGCTTCTCGAGGCAATCCTCGCGATTCCTGAGTTGATCGCGATACCGATCGCTCGCGATGACGAGCTCTCCGTCGACGTTGATCCGGCTGTGAAGCTTCTCGAGAAGCAGCTGGCGCAATTCGTCTCCCAGGGTTGGACTGGTCTTGATATTCCAACGGAGGACGGCCTTGCTATTGACCTTGTTCACGTTCTGACCGCCGGGTCCTGAGCTCCTGGCGAAGCTCAGGCTCAACTCTCCAGGGGGAATCTTCAAGCGGCCCGCGATTTCGACCATGGATCTCCTCAACTCTTTGGGTTATCGCAAAAGATAGGAGATTTGGAAAATGTCGAAAGACACCAGGCTGGTCTATTCAACCGATCCTGCACTGAATCAAAAATGCCACAAGTGTAAGGAGCTGAAATCCGAGTGTGTTTGTGAGCCCGAAGTCGATCCGAGATCCTACAAGTTCGTCGCAGTGCTCAGAATTGAAAAGCAGGGGCGGGGCGGCAAAACCGTCACCGTGATCGATCGCCTTCCCAAAAACGAGCTCTTCTTGAAGGAACTCACCACCAAACTCAAGAAAAAGTGCGGCTCAGGCGGAACCTATCTTACAAGCGGCCGCGATGGCGTCATCGAGATCCAGGGGGACAAGCGCGAGATCATACGTGAAGCGCTCAGCAAAGAGGGAATTCAATCCAAAGGGTAGTTCGGCAGTGGTGCCTGCTGAACAAGGACGGTGGTGCACGTCCGGCGGGGGCAGTGGTGCCTATGCAAAATGAGTTCGACAGTGACCATACGGAACAGGCCCAGCGGGGATACCTTTCAAATCTTCCCTGCCTCACGGTCACACCAAGACGCCCTGGC
>CAYNDM010000340.1:0-3338 GCA_964395265.1 uncultured Bacteriovoracaceae bacterium | reverse complement strand
GTCTCTCGCCACCCGAGGCTTTGGATCTTCCCTCGACTCGAGTGAACGACCAACGAGTGACCAAGCTCGGCAAACTGATGAGGCCTTTGCAATTGGACGAGCTCCCGCAACTCTGGAATATCCTGAAAGGCGAGATGTCCTTCGTCGGCCCTCGCCGAGATGATCTACGGTTCTTTTCGCAGATCCGGAAGACCGTCCCTATCTATGACTACCGTCACCTCCTCAGGCCCGGGCTCACGGGACCTGCGCAGCTCCAGCTGGGATATACGCTCGACAATGCGGAGGACACATATCGCAAGCTGGCCTATGATCTCTATTACCTCAAAAATCACGGACCCTTCACCGACCTGGCGCTGATATTGAGGACTCTGGTTCTCCTGACTCGAAAAGCGCGTTGAGTCGCGGCCACGCGAAACCAGATGAGGAGAATGAGGAGTGATCATGCAAAAGACACCTGAACGGATCGACTTTGGCGTGGGCGTTCTCGTTTTCAACCCGGTAGACGACCCAGCTCATCTCGAGCGGATCCAAAAGTGCCTCTCGAGCATCCAAGTCGCGATCGAATCGGCTTCCGGCTTGAACATCAAAGTTCATGTAGGCTTGAACCACTCTCAGGTCGACCACCTGGGCGTCAAAGGCATCGGTCCGAAAACCCAGGCCTGGCTGGATGCCTTTCTCTCCAAGCACCCGGATCACTTCAAAGCCACGCCATTTGATGAGAAGAACTCACTGGTTTACGGCTACGATTTCCTGCTGAGAGGATGGAAGGATCAGACCGAAGCCCGAAGGGTCGTGATCTTCGCGGACGACTACATCCTTCCTCGCGGCTGGTTCTCCGTCGTGAATCGCGAGTTCTCGAAACGGCCCGACGCGGATTTCATCATGCCCAGCACCTGCTTCGTGGCTCAGAAGAACCTATTGGTCCCCATGAAGCTGCCTGCTCACTGGGAGCTTCACAGGTCGGAAACGGGAGAGCCGATAGGCGCGAAGACCGGGGTGACCATCGATGACGTCGATCGGATCTCTCGCAAAGCCGGCCTGCTTCCGACGATTCGCTTCGTCGGCCCGCCTTCTTTCGAAACGACCGTGTTCACCCGAGCTTTCCTTGAGCGATTCGGCACGCTCCATACGGAGTATTACTCCATGCTTTATGACTTCGATTACATCGTGGGCGCCGTCACAAAAGGCGCCGTGGGCTACATTTCCAGGAAAGCCTTCGTATTTCATCATGGCAAAGGAGGGACAGCGGCCGCCTACAAAGCCACGCGGGACGAGAAGTACAAGGGCTCGCCGGTCGAGGAAAAGCTGGCGCACGACGTGGATCTCTATAACCGCAGGAACAACGCGAAGGTCCCGTATTTCTGGAAAAGCGCCGGCCAGGGGAAGGCTCCTCAGGTTGCCTTTCCCTCCAATGCCCAAATATTCGGAATGCTGGCCGTGTACGGGGCGCTTTCGTTCCTCAAGTCGCATCCCCGAATCTACCAGGCATCACGACGTTGGTATCACACGCTGAGAAGCTGACCCGAAATGGTGCTCTTGTGATCGCATTTTCACTCATCATCCCGACCTTGGGCAGGACTTCCGAGCTCAAACGCCTTTTGAACTCCCTTCAGGGGCAAAAGCTGAACAGCTTTTCGCTCCATCAAGTCGAAGTGATCGTGCTTGACCAAAACAGTGACCGACGCTTGGACTCCATCGTCGGTGACTACGAATCTTCTTTGACCCTGAAGCATGTCAGGATCCCGTCGAGGGGGCTGTCTCGAGCCAAAAACGAAGGATTGCGCCATGCGAGCGGACGAAACATCGCCTTCCTGGATGACGACTGCTGGCTCCCGGAAGATTACTTGGAGAATGGATGGCGACTCATGGGCGGCGAATCCTTCAAAAACGTCCTGATCGGGCGCGCGATCGATCCTGAGCTGAGAAAGCCGCTTCTCAGGTATCCGGTGGGCAGAAGAAAAATCGATCGGGGCAACTTGTCGGCGGCGTTTCTTGGCGTGCAGATCGCGCAAATCTATCCCTCCGATCTCGTTCGAGACTTGTGGTTTGATGAAAGACTCGGAGTCGGCAGTGGCACCCCCTGGGGTTCAGGCGAGGATACTGACTTCCTGATCAGGAGCATCGCTCGGGGGGGGATCGCCATCTTCGATCCAGAGCTGACCATTTTCCACCCTTGGGTCGGTTACGGCGCGATGTCCACGCAGAAGATCAGGTCCTATGCGGCCGGTTTCGGCGCAGTATGCGCCAAGCATCGACTCGCCTCGCATTTGATCCATAAAGTGGGACGACAGGGCGTGCTGGCCGCATTCGCGGCATTCAGGCTCAACCCAAGCGGCGCTCGTTTCTCGGCCCTGACTGCCTTGTATCGATTGAAAGGCTACCTAGCCTTCAGATTGAGTCAAAAAGCCTCGGATTCGGCTTCTGAGACTGGTCGCCCGCCTGACAGCAGCGCTCGGCCTCGATAGAAGCGTGCCCGCGACCAAAGCAACCCCTTGCGCCAGACTCAGGGAGAAAAGCACCGCCTTCGGGAAGTCCAATCGCTTGCGGCAGAAGGCTCCAAAGCCTTCTCCATAGGCTCGTATTTTGGCTGGGGAGAATTCGTGAAGAACCTGGTCGGGATGCATCAGCTCGATCGCGGGCTCGTAGGCCCCCAAGGCCCCGCATCGAACCAGCTCATAGACGAAATCGACATCCTCGCAGGAGCCAAATCTCGCCCCGGCGCCCAGGCTTTCGTCGAAGCTGAGATCGCCCTTCTTGCAAAAAAGGGTGATCGAAGTGGTGAGGCGGTAGAAGTTCCATCGGTTGACTAAACGCCTTTCGCTGGGAAACCTCTTCAGAACTGGCCGACCCACCTCCCGATCAAAGATTCTGCCGAGGACAAAATCGAATTCGCCTTGATCGAAGCACGAAACGACCTTCTGGATCGTGTCGGGATAGTACCAGGAATCGTCGTCCGGAAATCCCAGGATCTCCCCTCGAGCCACGCGAATTCCCGCGTTTCGCGACAGGGAAAGCCCCTTCGCGGATCTCAGATGGACCACCGGCAGATCGCCGAATCCCTTCAAGAGAGGATCGAGGGTGCCTGGCGGATTCTGATCCACCAGGATCAGCTCGAAATCCCGAAACGTCTGCTTTTGAAGAGAATCGAGAAGCTTGGACAGCTCACTCGTCCTGTTCAATGTCGCGCAAATCAGCGAAACTTTAGGGACGCTCATGATCGTACCTTCTGGCGCCTGAAGCCGCGAGTGGGATCGATGCGCATCAGGGCCTTCGCATTGGCCTTTCGGCGGCCGGAATCGAAGACCCAGCCCCATTTCATGAAGTAACGGATAGCGGAA
>CAYNDM010000339.1:0-3339 GCA_964395265.1 uncultured Bacteriovoracaceae bacterium | reverse complement strand
GTACCAGACATCCCCCGCCGCGGCGATTCGCCCTCGGCCTCCAGCGAGGCAGACGATCGCGTCGACTTCAGGAAGGGTCGCTCCATCCATCGAGTCCTGGTACTGGTAGACCGAGTCGGCATCGATGTAAGCGAAGACGAGCCCGGAGAGCGCCACCGTGCTCGCCAGTCCCAGTCCCCACCAAAAAGAACGAGAGCGTCCTCCAAAATAAAAAAGGAACCGCGAGATCCAATCGCGGCGCCGATTGAGCTTGGGCGACCCCATCGGCTTATGATGGCGTAAAGCGATTTCGACCTCAAGAGGCCATCGCGGATCGCGGAAAGAGCCCGGAAAAAAGCCCCGAAACCAGCCCCTAAACCGATGCGATCACTTCGACTTCCACCAGAACGTCTTTGGGAAGCCGGGAAACCTCGGCGGTCGAGCGAGCGGGCGGCGTTACCTTGAAATAACTGCCGTAAATCTCATTGACTTTGGGAAAGTCATTCATCGATTTCAGGAAGATAGTCGTCTTCACCACGCTCTCAAAATTCATACCGGCCGACTCGAGAACCGCGCGAATATTCTCCATGACCTGCCGAGTCTGCCCTTCGACATCCTGGGCGACGATCTGTCCGCTCTTGGCATCCAGCGCGATTTGCCCGGAGCAGAAAAGCAGATTGCCGACGCGGATGGCCTGGCTATAAGGTCCGATGGGTTGAGGCGCCTTTTCGGTGAGTACCGCGATCTTATGATGTGGCATTGGCGTTCTTCCTTTCATTGTCTTTGATCTTGCGGAGCTGGATCTCCATGGCCGTGATGGCGGCCATATTCACGACGTCATTCACATCCGAATTCTGCTGGAGCACGAAGACCGGCTTGTTCATTCCGACCAGGATCGGACCGATCGCCTCGGCGAAACCCATCTTGGACATGAGCTTGTAAGCGATGTTGCCGGATTGCAGGTCGGGAAAGATCAGGATGTTCGCGTCTCCCGGCACTTTATTGAACGGAAAACTCTCGGCCGAGATCGACGGTGTGAGCGCGGTATCCGCCTGCATCTCTCCGTCGACGATCAGATCCGGCATCCGCTGTTTGATGAGCTCCGTCGCGCGCTTCACTTTGAGCGCGAAAGGATGGTCATTGGAGCCAAAGTTCGAGAACGAGAGCATGGCCACTTTCGGCTCGGCCACCATGAAGCTTCGGGCCAAGCGCGCGGTCTGGCAGGCGATATCGGCCAACTCCTCGGCCGTGGGCTCGATATTGACGGTGGTGTCGGCGAACCAGAGCACCCTTCTCTTGAAGATCATCATGTAGATCCCCGCCAACCGCGACCCGGGGCGAGGCCCGATCACATGAATGGCGGGACGAATGGTCTCGGGATAGCTTTGCGAGATCCCGCTGAGAAGCCCATCAGCGTGCCCCAGCTCGACCATCATCGCGCCGAAGTAATTGCTCTGCTTCATCATGTTGCGCGCGAGCTCCATCGTCACGCCTTTGCGGTGGCGCTTCTCATGGAGCCTTCGGGCGTAATCCTCGCGAAGCTCGCTGGTCGAAGGCCGGATCACTTTCACGCCCGCCAGCGCCCCCAGAAGACCGGCCTCGCGAAGCCGCGTTTGCACGATTTCCTCATTGCCCAGCAGGATCGGCTCAGCGATCCCTTCCTCGCGCATGATCGCCGCGGCACGGAGGATCTTGGGATGCTCGCCTTCAGGAAACACGATGATTCCGCGCGTGCCGTCGCCCGAACCGCTCCGCACGCGCTTCTTGATCCCGCGCATGACCGTATAGCTCGACCCCAGAAGCGTCTCGAGCTGCTCGCGGTACTGGACGAGATCGACCGTCTTGCGAGCGACCCCTGACTTCATCGCGGCTTCGGCGACAGCGGGCGCGACCCAGAGCAGAGCACGGCGATCGAACGGTTTCGGGATCAGGTAGTCCTTCCCGAACTGGAACCGCTGCCCCCCGTATGCGCGCGACACGCTTTCGGGCACGTCCGCCTTCGCCAGCTCGGCCAAGGCGCGCACCGCGGCCATTTTCATTTCTTCATTGATGGCCGAGGAGTAAGTGTCGAGCGCTCCCCTGAAAATGAACGGGAAGCCCAAAACGTTGTTCACCTGGTTCGGATAGTCCGAGCGACCGGTGGCCATGATGGCGTCCGGGCGAACGGCCAGTACTTCCTCTGGCAGAACCTCGGGATCAGGGTTGGCCATCGCGAAGACGATCGGGTCCTTCGCCATCTTCTTGACCATCTCGGCGGTAATGCCGCCCGCTACGGACACGCCGACGAAGGCGTCGGCGCCGACCATGGCCTCGCCGATCGTGCGCATTTCGGTGTCGGCGGCGAAACGTTCCTTGTAGGGGTTCATTCCTTCCTTGCGCCCCTTGTAGATGACGCCCTTGGAGTCGCACATGACGATGTTCTCGCGCTGCACTCCCAGCAGGAGATAGAGATTCGCGCAGGCGATCGCCGCCGCGCCTCCCCCCGAGAAGACCACGCGCACTTTGGAGATATCCTTGCCGACCAACTCCAGCGCGTTCAAGAAAGCGGCGCCGCTGATCACTGCCGTGCCATGCTGGTCGTCGTGAAAAACGGGAATTTTGAGACGCTTTTTAAGCTCTTCTTCGATGTAGAAGCACTCGGGGGCCTTGATGTCCTCGAGATTGATGCCACCGAAAGTGGGCTCGAGCATCTCGCAGGCTCGAATCACGTCATCGGGGTCCTTAGCGTTGAGCTCGATGTCGAAAACATCGATGTCGGCGAACTTCTTGAATAGGATGCCCTTGCCTTCCATCACGGGCTTGGCCGCATGGGCGCCGATATTCCCGAGGCCGAGGACCGCCGTCCCGTTCGAGACCACAGCCACCAAGTTCCCCTTGGCCGTGTACTCGTAGATCAGGTCCTCTTTCTCTGCGATCAGCCGACAGGGCTCAGCGACCCCAGGCGAGTACGCCAGAGACAGATCCTGCTGGGAAGAGACCGGCTTAGACGGCATGACCTCGATTTTCCCTTTGCGTCCGCGGGAATGGTACTCAAGCGACTCTTTATAGATGGACATAGGCCACAAAACCTACACCCCAACCCCGCGTAATTGGAACCAAAAAATTAGATTGGGCGCTTAGACAAGCTGTGGCAATCTTTAATAAAATGAGTCATAGGAATCGACCTCAAAGCCTTTTGGGCGCAGGACTGGCAGGAGCCGTCGCGTCCGCCCTGATTTACTCGAGCCCCGCGCGGGCCGACTTCGTGATCCATTCGTGGGAAGACCATCACCGCCCTCGCGGGACCTGGAGCCTGCTCCCGTCCGCCGGGGTCTATTCCAGAAGCGCCAATTTCGATTTGTCGAAACTCAGCACTCCGAG
>CAYNDM010000338.1:0-3350 GCA_964395265.1 uncultured Bacteriovoracaceae bacterium | reverse complement strand
GCGGTCTCCCTGGAGTCGGTCATGAGCAATCTGATGAGGAAATACCAGGATGAGACGGAGTCTTCTCCGTCTCCTACGGCAGAGCCTTCGCCCACTGCTGGGCCTTCTCCTACGCCAGGCGTTTCTCCTCTGCCGGGGTTCGTTCGGCCGGAATGATTTGACCGCGGACTTGGCCTATGGAACCTTTGTAAGCTCAAGGAGGACTCGAATGGATCTCCAGAGGCTGACTAGGTACGGAGTAATGCTTTCTCTGGCGTTACTTCCCATGCATGGGATGGCTCAGGCGAGGTCGTTGCCTGAGGAACTCCCGCCGGACAACGCTCAACCGCTTCCGAAGGAGGGAGCGGAGCCCGCGGATCCCAACGCCAAATTCCCTTCTGATTGGCTCGATCGGTACGTTCCAATCGACGACGGATGGGAATTGGATCCTCGATTGAAGCTGCTTCAGGAGAAGCTCGCGCAGGATCATTCTGAAATTCCTCCCCGCGCGGTGAGAAGGGCCTTCGTTTACTATGATCGATTCCCGGAGATCGCTGTCAATCGCGACTACGTGACCATCATTGATTTCGACAAGCCCTCGTCAATGAAGCGCATGTACGTCATCGATATGAAGAGCTGGGATGTTGAGCCGTATCTCGTGACGCATGGAAAGAATTCCGGGACTCTCTACGCCACTCGGTTTTCGAACGTGAACGGATCTTACATGAGCTCTCTGGGGATCTACGTCACTGGGTACGAGTACCAGGGATCCAACGGCCGCTCCGTGAAATTGCACGGCATGGAGCCCTCCAATAGCAACGCTTTTGCGCGCTACATCGTTCTTCATGGCGCCGAATACGCGACCGAGGAGTACGTCCAGAAGTACGGCCGCCTTGGGTTGAGCCTAGGATGCCCAGCCTTCGATAAGCAGTATATCGATCATCTGGTGCCGCGGTTGAAGGATGGAAGCGTGCTTCTGATCCATCATTCCTCGAACGCGATGCATTGAGGGGGAGCCCTGACTCGGCGTTTCCCGTCTTGTGGAAAATTTCTGGCAAAAGGCTGGACAATCGCAGCTGAGTGGTTACCATCCCTTGTGTAGGTTCAACGGAGTGGACACTAGATCTAGGGGGTCATGATGACAAAGTTGCCTCTCTTCGTGGCGGTTCTCCTTGGATTGGCGAAGTTCGGCGCGGGGCCTGTCTGGGCGGAAGTCCCCGAGCTTAGCCCGAAAGTCCCGGTGACGCTGAGCGGAGTGGTGGTCCGAGTCGCCGATGGCGATACGCTAACGATTCGTCCTCATGACCAGTCAGTGCAAGGCAATATCCGCGTGCGGTTTATCGCGATCGATACCCCCGAGTCGCACTTCAGATCCGCCAGAGGAAAGATCGTGAATCAGAATCCATGGGGCGAAGACGCGCATCGGGCTCTCCTCAAAATGGTTCCGGTCGGCTCTAAAGTGACGGTAAAGAGTTTTGGGCAAGACGCTTATGGAAGGACCCTGGGCAGGGTCCTCGTTGGTCGCAGCGACGTGAATCTGTCCCAGGTCGCGTCGGGTATGGCTTCCATGTTTTTCATTTGCGGCAACAATTGCGATGCGACCTATCTCAAGCAGCTGAACTTCGAAGGCTACCGTCGGGCTTGCAAGAAAGCCCAACGGGAAGGCAGGGGGATCTACAATCCTTCGAATCCTTTGAAGGAGCTGCCATTTGAGTTTCGCGCCCGCGAAGGAGAAACCGAGTTAAAGCGACCGGTGGGGGATTGGACCACCAAGAGGCTCTATTCGGCTAAAGACTATCACCGGGTGCATGAGTGCGATCGGTTGTTTTTCTCGACCGAAGCTGACGCCCGGCGCATGGGATTCACTTACCGCTGAAGCGCTGCTGACGACGCGCGCTCGAGACCGCCGGCGAACCGACTACCTCTTGCTCAAGCGGTAGAAGTAATAGGTTTTCATTGCTTCTGATGCCAGTAAAATACTGGCCACCAGATACGCCTGACCTGGCTGAAAATGAATAAACGGTTTTAGTAAATAAGTGACCAGATAGCCAAACGTACCAATGGAAAGAAAAACAATTGTGGCGGAGTGAACAGCGGATAGCACCCACGCGATTTTCAGCCGCATCACGAAAGCAGCGATTTGCCCCGCGAACAAGATATGGGTATTGCCACTGATTCGTCGGGTAAGGCAGGGTGCATGTGAACCCCGATATGCTGTATACATCTCATCATGCTGTTTAAGCTCATCCGGACACTCCCGAAAAGCCCTGTCGAAGAGCTATTCATGGACCGGAAAAACAATTTTGACCTGATTCGCTTGGTGGCGGCGTTGGCGGTCCTGTATGGCCACTCTTACGCTCTATCAGGAGGGGTCCGCCAGCGTAACCCGGTCTCATTGATTCTCGGGCCGTGGGCCTATGCGGGACATCTCGCGGTTTTGGCTTTCTTTCTCATCAGTGGAATGCTGATTATGCGGAGCTTTGAGCGCTCAAACAAAATCCGCTATGGGGTGATGAGGGTTGCCCGCATTTGGCCGGACCTATTGGCGTGTCTTTTTTTCACCGTTTTTTTGATTGGGCCAATATTTACCGATCTGAGTCTATGGGATTATTTCAGCGACAGGGAACTGTGGATCTATTTGCGAAAGAACATGTTTCTTGATGGCGTGTATTACTTCTTGCCTGGTGTCTTCAAAAATAATCACTACCCTGGGGTTGTAAACGGTTCGCTCTGGACGCTTCCCGTTGAAATTCGATTATACATTCTTGTTTTTGTCGTCGGATCCATGGGGATGCTGAAAACCCCCGTTCGTGCGGCTGTTTCGGTTTTGGTGTTTTCGATAATTGCCATCTTGCCTGAAAGTTATCCCCTCTATTTCAATGGCAGGAAAAGCACCCAACTGCCCAGTTTGTTCTTCGCCTGCGGCGTCCTGATTTATCAATTCAGGCGGATACTGTCTCTGAGATCGGATGTGCTTCTCTTCCTGTTTCTTGTCTATTTCGTCTCCCGAAGCACTCCATGGAGCGAGTTGTTTTTCTATCCATTTTTCATTTATCTGGTGATGGTGGCTTCGTCATCCAAGTTTCTGATGAAATTCCGGATACCGAGTGACTTTTCTTACGGGATTTACATATATGGATTTCCGATTCAGCAGGCAGTCGAATTTATGTACCCGGGCATTGGACCATTGCCGAGCCTGCTGATCAGCGTTCCTATCGTGGTAACGCTAGCGATGATTTCATGGCGTTATATCGAGAAGCCATCCCTTGTTTTTGCGAGGAAACGGCTAGATGCCGCCAAAGCGCCAGCCACGGACTGGACTGCGCCCCTGCACTGGACACTTCAGGGCCTGACTTCTACAGACTCGGGTA
>CAYNDM010000337.1:0-3398 GCA_964395265.1 uncultured Bacteriovoracaceae bacterium | reverse complement strand
AGCCGGGTGAGTTCCTGCCGAAATCGTTGAGTTGAGACTCGCTCAGCTTCGTCGCGCGATCAACGACTACAAGCGATTCCGCAAGGCCGCCCCGGTGTGGCAGGTTGTGTTGTCAAACTACAAAAAGAACATCGTTCCGACCGAGAAGAAGCTCATAGCCTCGATCAACTCGGACCTCGCCGACCGAAGCGGCAGAATGGCCGTGATGCTCGAGGAAATCGCCGAGAACAACCAGCTCATCGAAGTCGAAATCTACAACGGCGCCAGCCAAGACATCATCTGGCAGAACGCGCACCCGGATTACAAGAAGCTGGCCGAGAAGATGAAAGAGGACAGCCAGAAAGCCCATGCCAAGGTCCTGGACTGGGGACGCGTTCCCGCGAGCGATGATGACGGCGGAGAGATCTGGGAAGACGAGCTGGGCTCATTCAAGGCCAATCTCTACGACAACTGCTCGAGCAAGGACAAGTACCTGGCTCTCAAACGGCTCAAGCGGGCTTTCTAGCCAAGAGGTGGATCGAATGAACATCGGCGAAATCGAGATTCCGGCAATTTGTCATGACTACAAGAGCATCGTTTCTGGCCGAATCCGTGAGATCAGCGAGAACGGCTGCGAGCTGGTGAGCTCGGTTCAGACGCCTGGCCCTGTGTTCCCGCAGAAAACGCAAGTACTTCTGAACCTGCTCGACGAGAAGACCGGCCGCTCCGTGAATATCCAGGCCCGTTTGACCCGGGCGCAGCGCTGCGAAGGCACGTGGATCTACCGCATTCGCTGGAAAGCCTTGCCGGAATTCCTCCAGCAGCAAGCGGCGTGATCAGATTCGCGCTTCGGACCGATTCGTGCTATGAATCTGCTCTGAATGCCTCAGGAGAATTTACGAGCGAAAGAAGGCATCCTCCTCGATGCCGAAGGAAACGAGATCCCCGTTGAGCCAAGGTCCCGCCCGAGCCAAGCCAAGCAATGGTTCTCGATCGCCGGAGTGGCATCGCTCATCGTAGCGGCGCTTGCCGTCGGCTTCACCCTCATCGGCTTCCTTTTTCTCGCGTTCTTCGCGATCTGGATCATCCGGTCGATCCTGGTGGCGTTTGGGGTCCTGCGGCCGCGCTCGACCCGCTCTTTCGTCGTGACTGTCAGGAAATAAAGCGCTGTCTAGCTGATAGAGATGATCTGATATTCCCGGATGCCGCTGCGGGTCTCGACCCGAACTCGATCCCCGGCCCTTTTTCCCAATAGGCACTCGCCCAATGGAGACTGAGGCGTGATGACCTGCACGGGCTTGCCTTCGACTCGCGTAACGAGCCCGCCTCCCTGTGGAGCGATGAAGTAGAAAGCGCTGATTCCACCCAGCTTCAGCTCGACCAGAGCCGAGGGGATGATCACGTCATCGCGACCATACTTTCGTTTGGGCAGGAACCGGTACATCGTCAGGAGCCGATTGATCTCGCGGACTGCGAGATCATCCTGCCCTTCGCCCTGCGCCACGATCAGCTCCTCGCGCAGGTAAGCTTCGATTTCCTCAATGACCTTGTCCTTATTCACCCTGGCATCTTATGGAGGAGCGCGCACGAAGGCAAGCATCGCCGCAAAACCTGTCTCATCTGCCGCTTGGCACGTGCCATGCTATTGGCCGCAGCTGGAGCTCAATCAATGAAACGCCGTTTCCAACTCACCTTTCTGCCAGTCGCGATCCAACTGATTCTGGCAGGATGCCTGGGCGCGGATCAGACCGGGTGGACCCGGAACTCAGCCGGCTGCGAAGCGCGTCCTAGAGCGAGCACTCCAACGTTAGACGCCGAAATCGAGCTGGTCGTCAGCGAAGCTGATGGCGAGAGGACGCGCGCCCGAATCTGGGAACCCCATACCGAGTGCGCGCGGATCGGATTCGTCTTCGTGGCCGGAGTGAACGGAGGTTATGAGCAGCCGGTCGATGGAATCTATGGACGCCTCGCCGAGAAATACTCCAAGCTCGGCGTTCACTCCGTGTTCGTGCGGTACCGCAGGCCTCACCAGCACAACTTCCGCCACTCGGTCGAAGACGCCCTTGCGGGGGTTCGCTACCTGCGCCAGCAGGGAGTGACATATATGGCGCTCATCGGCTGGTCCATGGGCGGCGCCGTGACTCTTCACGCAGCAGCCGAAACGCCCGAGGTTCGCACGATCATCGGATTCGCTCCCCAAGAGCTCTATTCCGAGGCGGTATCACGATTAGGAAATCGCTCTCTTCTGCTAATTCATTCTCCCAACGATCTAAACGTCCCCTACGAATCCTCCCGTGGAATTCTCGACGCCGCTCCTATCGACGCCAAAAAACGGCTTCACTCGGTCGAGTCCATCGCGACTGATCCCGACCAGCACTACCTCGATGGAATAGCCGCCGAAGTGGATCCCGTCGTCCAAGCCTGGATCAATGAGGAATTCGGCCTCATTTCGACCGACTGATCCTGCTCCAGCCGGCCCGAACTCCTCTTGCCTCAAGCCCTTTCCTCAATCCATATTGGACAGGTGATCAAGAAGCGCCGCTGGCTTTGGGTCCTACTCTTCATTCTTGTCGTCCTTTTGCTAGGAAGCCTTGCAACTGGCTGGAACGTCGTGCTCGTGCGCGATTACTATCGGATGCTGGAGCTTGCCCGAAATCTGCCGCGCGCCGAAGCCAAGGCGCCTTGGATCAGCCTCGTCCTCGGCACTCTTGGGTTCGTGGGGCTCCTGGGCGGCCTGATTCTCTTTTTCGTCCGGCTCCTTCAGGAGATGCGACTCAATCAGCAGCAGGCCGAGTTTCTCGCGACAGTCAGCCACGAGCTGAAAACCCCGATCGCGACCATCGAGCTTAGCTCGTCGCTCATTCAGGCGGGAGGAATCGAAGAGGCCGAGGTCAATCGACTCTGGAAAGCGCATGATCTGGAGCTGAATAGACTGAAGAGCGAAGTCGAGCGCCTGCTTGAAGCGGCTCGTTGGCAAGCCAACGCCGTTCCGCTCGAAATCCAGCCGCTTCACCTCGAAATCTGGCTCATGAAGTCTCTCGAGCGCTGGAAAAACGTTCTCGGCCCCGAGGGTCAGCTGCTTCGCGAGGGAACCCCTTTGAACTGCTCGGTCAACCTTGATCCCAGGTATCTCGGCCTCATCATGGACAATCTCTTGGATAATGCGAGAAAGTTCTCAAACGAAGCGCCTATCGTCACCGTGAGGACCGAGCTGGACGGCTCAGACTGGAAGATTCGCATCTGCGACCGAGGCATGGGCTTCTCGAGTGAGGACGCCACACGGATTTTCAAGCGCTTTTTCAGGGCGAAAACAGACTCTCCTCATTCCATCCCCGGCACTGGCTTAGGGCTCTACCTTGCCAACGCGGCAAGCCGCGCGATGGGAATTCGTCTTGAGGCCGCGAGCGAGGGGCCAGGGA